>JAJECB010000186.1 GCA_022822245.1 Gammaproteobacteria bacterium | reverse complement strand
TGCACCTGCTCGCCACCGGCGAACCCGCCAAACCGCCTCCCTGAACCACACCCCGCACGCCGCACCCCCACTCAATCAATCCCGCAACGTCCGACTCATCCGTGAACCATCACCAGAAAAACCCAAAATGAGAATTGCTGGGTGTTTGCGACACTTGTTGCATCTGCGGCGTTTGGAGTCTAACGTGTCGCAGAATGGTGGAGGCTTGAGATGAACGCGACGACTGCAACAGCCATTCCGAACGATCAGGATGTGGCCCTCGCGGACCGAGCGGGCCGGAAGTTGGCGGCCTTCGGTGATGGAACGGGCGCGGTCCCCGCACGTTTTGGCGCCGCTGCCTCCGAACCCGTCGATATCCCGACGTCGGCGGTTCGGCTACTCAAGGAGATCCTTGACCAGATGGCGCACGGCAACGGCGTGGCGTTGACACCGCTGCATGCGGAACTCACGACGCGTCAGGCAGCCGACCTCTTGCAGGTATCGCGAACGCATCTGGTCCAGTTGCTGGACGAAGGCCGAATTCCCTGCCGCAAGGTAGGCGCGCATCGCCGTGTCCGGGTCCAGGACATCGTCGACTACCGCCGCGAGACGGAATCCCGTCGGCGCAAGGCGCTGGATGAGCTCACCGCCTTCGACCAGGACCTTGGCTTGCAATAGTCCGTGGCCCTCCTCACGGCGTTGCTCGACGCCAACATCCTCTATCCGGCCGGCCTCCGGGACGTTCTTCTGCGTCTCGCCGACCAATACCTGTATGCGCCGTTTTGGAGCGCAGACATCCACGCAGAGTGGATACGGAGCGTTCTGGCGGACCGTCCCGATCTCACGGAAGGCATGCTGGAACGAACCCGGATGGTAATGGACCGCCACTTTCCCGAGGCGGTCGTGACGGATTACACGTCACGCGCCGCTGGACTCGACCTCCCGGACCCCGACGACATCCATGTGCTGGCCGCTGCGATTGAAGGGGGGGCGGATGTGATCGTGACCCGCAACCTGCGGGACTTTCCGGCTGACCGCCTGGCTCCCCACGGACTCACGGCACAGCATCCCGACGCGTTCATCGCCGGGCTTTTCCATGCCGACCCCGAGGCTGTGCTCGCCGCGGTCCGCAGTCACCGGGCGGCCCTGCGGAATCCACCTCGAACGGCGAACGAATACCTGGCGGCGCTCGAACGCTTGGGTCTTGTCCGAACGGCATCCCTCGTTCGACCGCACCAGGATTCCATCTGATTGGCACGACCACCAACGTTCACGAGGAGCTCGCGTTCCGTCAAATACCACTTGGCGTTCGCAATGGATGGCCGATGAACCCGCCGCGGATGATCGCCGCATGCTCGAATCTTGCGCGGCGGCGGCCGCACGTCGTCTCCCGTTGCGCGGCACGCCGGCGCGGGGCGGCGGGCGCTCAGATTCGCATCTGTTGGACCTGGGCGGAGATGCCGCCGTCGAGGACCCAGAGCTGGCCGGTTGCGTAGCGGGCCTCGTCGCCGGCGAGCCAGTTGACGAGGTTCGCCATGTCCTCGGGGGTGCCGTAGCGCCGGAGCGGGTGCACGAGGCGCGCCTCGGCCCGCATGCTCGCGGCCTCGGCATCGCCCTTCGCGTCGAAGAAGCTCTTCAGCATCGGGGTATCGACGTAACCGGGGCAGATCGCGTTGACGCGGATGTCGTCCGGCCCGTGGTCGCAGGCCATCGCGCGCGTGAGGGCGTGCACCGCGCCCGCGCAGTAGGCGGCGAGGTTCGGATCCGCGATGAAGCCGTCGTAGGAGCCGAAGTTGATGATCGAGCCGCCGCCCGCCCGGCGCATGAGGGGGAGCGCGTGCTTGGAGGTGAGGAAGGTGCCGGTCACGTTGACCGCGAAGATCCGGTTCCACTCCTCGAGGGAGGTGTGCTCGACGGTCTTCTCGATCTCGATGCCGGCCGCGTTGACGAGCACGTCGAGCCGGCCGTGCTCGCGCTCGACGCGGGCCATGAGGTCGACGGTGCTCTCCTCGCTCGTCACGTCGTGGCGGTGGAAGAGGACGGCGCCGGCGACCGGCGCGGGCGCGGCATGGGCGGCGGCACCGGCACCGGCCTCGGTACCTGCACCGGCACCCGCCGCGGGCTCGGAGAGGCCGGTCGCGTACACCGTCGCGCCCTCGGCCGCGAATCGGGCGCAGACGGCCGTCCCGATGCCGCCGCGGCCCCCGGTGACGACCGCCACCTTCCCGGCGAGGTAGCCCTCGCGGACGGCGCTTGCGCCCGCGCCTCCGCCCGAACCCGCGCCCGCGCTCATGACGCGCCCGCCCCCCGGCGGTAGGCCGCGAGCACCATCCCGTGGAAGTGGTGCACCGCGTGCTCGCTCAAGCCCGACCCCTCCGGGTCCACCACGTAGCGGCCGCGCTCGAAGGCGGGGGTCCGCATGCCGCGCTGCACGCTCTCGACGAGCCCGATGTCCTCGGGCTGGAGCACCTCGTCGATGTACCGGATCGCCTCCATCTCCGCCTCCGTCGGCGTCTCGCTCTCGAAGAAGAAGTCGAGCTCCTCGTACGTCTCCTCCGGCCCCACCGGGACGAACCGCCACACCATGAAGTTCCCGCGGCCGGGATAGCGCATGAGGGTCGTGTTCGGCCAGACGTACCAGACCGCGTGGTCGGTGACGCTCGCTTCATCGACGCCGTAGGCGCTGTTCTCGGCCCGGCCCGCCTTCGCCATGTGGCTCGACCAGATGCCGTGGGTGGTGACCCGGTAGGTATCCATCTCCACCAGGCTCACGAAGTCCCGGTGCGCGACCGGGCAGTGGTAGCACTCGAGGAAGTTGTCGACGACCGCCTTCCAGTTGGCGCGCACGGTGTAGGTGAGGCGGTGCGCGAAGGTGAGCGAGGCGAGGTCCGGGGCGTACCCCATCACTTCCCGGGCGAGGCCGCCCTCCGTCTGCTCGGCAAGCGGCGGCGCCCCGCCGTCCAAGTTCACGAAGACGAGGTGGCAGAACACTTCCACGTGGACGGGGGTGAGGGAGATCGCGGAGGCGTCGAAGTTCTCGATGCGCTCGGAGTGCCGGGCCCGGTGGAGCCGCCCGTCGAGCGCGTAGACCCAGCCGTGGTAGGGGCACGTGATCTGCCGCGTCCGGCCGCCGGCGCCCGCCAGCACCTCGTGCCCGCGATGCTTGCACACGTTGTAGAAGGCGCGAAGCTCGCCGTCCTCACCCCGGATCGCGACGACGCCCCGGTCCTGGACCCTTGCCGTCACGTAGCTCCCCGGCTCGCGGAGCTTCTCCTCGTGGCAGAGGAACTGCCAGCTCCGCCGAAAGATCTCGGCCCGCTCGACCTCAAGGAACGCCGGATCGACGTAGCAGTCCGCCCCGATCGACGCGGACCGGGCGGCGACCGGGTCGTACCCCTCCCCGGCGCACGCAAGCCGCTCCCGAGTCAACCGCTCCGACACGAACCATCTCCCCCGGGGTATGTATGTGCACAATGGTATGGTCATTCTCTACCTCCGAACACATTCGGCGTCCGTCCGATGAAAACGACCCTCAACCCGAACGATCAGGTCCTGCAACAGGCCAAGGGACGCGCCGCGCAGGACGGCGTCACCCTGACGAAATTCGTGGAGGATGCGCTCCCGCGCGAAGCTGCATGCTCGTTGACGCTTCCGTGACGCGATGAGCCGGCCGTACCGGCGACCGGCAGGTGCGGAGAGCATGCGCGTCCACATGCACATGCACATTCACATCCACACCCACACCCACACCCACACCCACATCCACGCCTGACCGAGATGGCGGAGCTCATCCTCCACCACTACGACATCTCCCCCTACGCGGAGAAGATTCGCCTCGCCTTCGGCCTCAAGGGACTCGCCTGGGCGTCGGTCATCGTCCCGGCGACCCTCCCGAAGCCGGACCTGATGCCGCTCACGGGGGGCTTTCGCCGCACGCCGGTGCTGCAGATCGGCGCCGACATCTACTGCGACACCCTGCGCATCGCGATGGAGCTCGACCGGCGCTGTCCCGAACCTCCGCTCCTGCCCGAGAGCGGGGGAGGGGCCGGATTCGACGGCATCCTCGCCACGTGGGCCGAGCGGGTGCTGATGTGGCCCACCGCACGCTACGTCACGGGAATGAACCGCGATGCCCTGCCGGAGGCCTTCTTCCGGGACCGCGCGGAGATGCGGGGCCACCCGGTACCGACCAGGGACGAGGTCGCGGCCGGCCTTCCGCACGAGGAAGGTCAGCTCCACCTCATGCTCGGCTGGGTGGAGGATCTGCTCGCCGGGGAAAGGCGGTTCGCGTCCGGGCGGGTACCGCGGCTCGCGGACCTCGCCCTCTACCAGCGATTGTGGTGGTTGAAGGCGCTCGACGGGCGGGCGGCGCATGCCCTCGACGACTTCCCGCGGACCCGGGACTGGATGGCCCGCATCACGGCCGTCGGGCACGGAGAGCGCTCGGAGCTCTCGCCGCGCGACGCCCTTCGCATCGCATCGGCCGCGGAGCCGGACGACCCGCCGCGCGGCGCCCCGGGCGAGGACCCCACGCTGAGGGGCCGGGGCGGGGACCGGGGCGGGGGCCGGCGCGGCGACCGGGTTCGAGTCGCGACCGAAGACTTCGCGCGGGACCCGGTGGAAGGCGAGCTCGTCCACGCCACCCGAGAGACGATCGCCATACGACGCGACGACCCCGAAGTCGGCCGCGTGCACGTCCACTTCCCGCGCCTCGGGTATGCGGTAACGCCAGCATGACGAAGACGGCCATCGTCACGGGTCGGTGTATCGCCGTCAATGGAGGGGAGGCTGAACGGCGGCGGGCGGCGGGGTGGCGGCCGCCCAGCACCGGACACCCGGGCACCCGTTTTGCACACGTCGCCCCCGTCGAGATCAAGACCCGGACTTCGCGCGCAGGCGACAGGGTCGGCCAGGCCCTCGCGTCCGACCACCTGCAGAGCCTGCCACCGGGCGGGAGAATACTCTGCCGGGCCACCGCCTTCCCGCCGACCTTGTGCGGAACGGACGCGTCCTTGCGCGTCATTAGTCACACGCAATACCACGTCATGATTGACGTGTCTTAGTACATCAAAATATACTTGTTACAACACGACATAATAAACTTGCAAGAAAACCAAACCCCATGGCTGCGCCGAGCGAAAAACTTGCCGCATCGCTGACACGGCTCGAACAGCTCCAGAAAGGCGGACGTCGTGTCTTCCGCTCCGGGGAGCTGACACGCGTCCATCGCGAACGCCTGGTCAGGAACGGCTATCTGCGCGAGGTCATGAAGGGTTGGCTGATCTCCTCCAGCCCGGACGTCGCGGCTGGCGACACGACCCCCTGGTTCGCGTCATTCTGGGAATTCTGCACCTCGTATTGCACGGCGCGATTCGGAGCCGCCTGGTACTTGTCCCCGGAGCAGTCCCTGCTGCTCCATGCGGAAAACACCGTCATCCCGCCGCAGCTCATCATCTACACGCCGAAGGGCACCAACAACACCGTGGCGCTTCCCTTCGGTACATCGCTCTACGACCTCAGGCGACGGGGGATGCCTCCGCAGGCAGACCTGACCGAACGCGATGGCCTGAACCTGATCGCGCCGGAAGCCGCGCTGGCCGGCGTTCCCGAAGCCTGCTTTGTCCGAAACCCGGTCGAGGCCCAAGTTGTCCTTTCCGGAATTCCCGATGCCTCAAATCTTCTGCGCAGACTTCTCGACGCGGGCCATTCGGTGATTGCCGGCCGGCTGGCCGGTGCATTCCGTCGCATCGGGCGCGGTGACATCGCGGATGAAATCGTCACCGTCATGAAGCGCGCGGGCCATGACGTTCGGGAATCCGACCCGTTCGAACCGGCGCACGCCCTTCGCACGCTGCCCCGGACACGCGCGCCGATCGTCGATCGCCTGCATTCGCTGTGGGAGTCGATGCGCGAGCCGGTCATTGCCGCGTTTCCGGCCGCGCCCGGCCTGCCGGAGGACACCGAGGCCTACCTTGCCTTCGTTGATGACCTCTATCGGAACGACGCCTGGCACTCGCTGTCGATCGAGGGCTACCGCGTCACCATGGAACTCATCGAGCGCGTCCGCACCGGCGACTGGGACCCCGACAACCGGGACAGTGACTGGCAGAGCCGGGATGCGCTTGCCGCACGCGGCTACTGGCAGGCGTTTCAGCTCGTCCGGGAAACGGTCCGCGCCGCGATTGCCGGAGACGACGCGAGCGTTCACGCGCGTGCGGCCCACCAGGACTGGTACCGCGAGCTGTTCCAGCCTTCCGTGGCGGCCGGCCTCATCCCGGCCTCGGCCTTGGCCGGCTACCGAAACGGCCCCGTCTTTCTTCGCGGATCGCGCCACGTCCCGCCTCGCTGGGAGACGGTGCGCGACGCCATGCCGGCGTATTTCGATTTGCTCGAGAGCGAGGCGGAACCGTCAGTCAAGGCCGTCCTCGGGCACTGGCTGTTCGGCTACATCCACCCCTACGCGGACGGCAACGGCCGCATGGCGCGCTTCCTCATGAATGCGCTTCTCGCATCCGGCGGGTATCCGTGGACCGTGATCCAGGTCGATGATCGAGACGCCTATCTCGCGACTCTCGAGCGAGCGAGCATCGAACAGGACATGGAGCCGTTCGCGCGGTTCCTGGCCCGGCGCGTCGAATCGGCCATGGACCGGGCCGGCGCGAAATCATGAACGATTTCCCGGCTTCGCGGTCGAGGGGACGGACGGGGCGCGCCGGGTGCGGGGCACAGTCTCCCGCGTCGACGACGGCAAGGCGCTTCGTCGGATCGAACCCCCACGGCCAGGGCGGGGACTTTTCGATGACCGCAACCGGGCAAGTCCGGGTGACCACCAGTTCTCAAGGACAGGATACTCGAACATCCGGTTGACGCTTCGTGAGTTTCACTATAGTGTGCATCGTTATGGAAACTCATGCCGAGGGATGATCATGGCCGAGCTGCCGGAGGCCCTTCCCGTGGTCGAACTGACAACGGACGAAGTCGAGAGGCTCTCGGGTCGTCTGCAAGAAGAGGCCAGGGGGGCAAAGCGCTCGCAGGGCAAGCAGCAACGATGGATTCTGATCGGCGCCGGGTCCCGGCGGGAGGCGGCGGTCATTCGCACGACCGCGACGATGGCCCGGCGAATCGTCGGGCAGCGTCGCAAGGAAATCACCGAGCGCAATGTCGAGGCGCTTGTCGACCTGTATCTCGAAGGCGAGACGCGCGCCGAGGTCGATGGGGAGCTCGAGCAGGACAACGCCGAGCTGCGCGCGCGCTACCTTCTGGAGGTGCCGACCTACACCGCCGCCGAAATCCACGAGCTCATGCACGGCTCGCACTTGCGCAACCCCAGCGAACCAGCCTCGCGTTGGAGGCGCGAGAAGAGGGTCTTTGCGGTGCGTGGCGGCCGTGCCCAGCTTTTCCCGCGCTTCCAATTCTCCGAAGGCAATCCACTGCCGGTCATCAAGGAAGTGCTGAAACGTCTGCCGGACGACATGACGCCGTGGCAGATCGCGTTCTGGTTCCGGTCGGGCAATGGCTGGCTCGACGGGAAGTCGCCCGAAGAGGCGCTGGGCGACGAGGACGGCGTCTTCAATGCCGCCGACCGCCTGCGCGAGCCGGCCATCGGCTGACGATGACGATTCGGAAACCGCCGTCTCCGCTCACGCGCCCGCAATTTTCCGTTCTGCCCTCGGGAACCGCGCTGCATCGCGTTCATCGAACCACCTGGGGGGCGACGGAGTTCAACCCGGGCCTCGGCGGGCCGACACGCTTCGCCCCGTTCACCGACAGCACCGGAGCGCCGGTGCCCTCCCTCCATGCGAGCGCCACGCCGCGGGCGGCGATCCACGAAACGATATTCCACGACGTACCCGCAAACGCAACGACCAAGACGGTTCGTCTGAACGAGGTGCAGATCCGCACGCATTCGGAGCTTCTGACGAACCGTGATCTGCGCCTTGTCGAGCTGCGCAACGTGACTCCGGGCAGATGGGGCATTTCGCGCCGGGACCTGATCTCGTCCAGTCCGGCCGCCTATGGTCAGACTGTCTTGTGGGCTGAAGCCGTCCATCACGACGTTCCGGACGCCGACGGTCTCGTCTGGACTTCCAATCAATGCGACCCCGATGACGCATGTCTGTTCTTCGGGGACCGCGTTCGCGAAAGCGATTTCACGGCGGTGCGATCGCGCGACGGGGCAACCGTCAAGTCGTTCGTGAAGGACGTCAGGGACGAAGGCCGGCGGCGGGGGATCACTCTGACGATCTGAGCGGCCCCGTATCCGGACTTCGGGCCACTGGCCCAGCCGAGTCCTTCCGCATGTCGCGCCGGACGGTCGAGAGCCGGAGGGGACGCTACCATGCGCTGTATGACGCACATGTCCGATCCGGTTCCGAACCCGGTCCGATCCCGCTCCCGCGCGAAGCTGCATGCTCGTTGACGCTTCCGTGACGCGATGAGCCAGCCGTACCGGCGCTCGGTTCGGCACATCGGGGACGATGCACCCACGCTGCGCCCCCGGCCCGGCCCGGCGCGACCGGGGTCGGGTCCTCCCTGGACAACCGCGCCCACGCAATCAAGTTGCGCGGCCGGCGTCGACCGAGGTCGAGGTGAAGCGACATGACCATGAAAGGCGCCGGGGACAACGCGTTCACGGCAACGACACCCTACGGCCTTCGCGACGAGGCGACCTACGCGGGGGCGCTCAGCTTCCTCCGCCGACCCTATACGCGCGATCTCGCGGACGCCGACGTCGCGGTCACCGGGATCCCGTTCGATCTCGCGACTACCAACCGTCCGGGGGCGCGTCTCGGGCCACGCGCGGTCCGGGCCGCATCGGCGCAGCTCTCCTGGGGACCGCCGTGGCCGTGGGGGTTCGATCCGACGAAGCGCCTTGCCGTCGTCGACGCGGGAGACTGCGCCCTGGACCACGGCCGGCCCGCCGATAACCCGGCCTGCATCGAGCGCCACGCGGCGGACATCCTCGACGCGGGCGCGTCGATGCTCAGCATCGGCGGCGATCACTACGTGACCCTGCCGATACTGAGGGCCCACGCGGCCCGCCACGGGCCACTCGCGCTGGTTCACTTCGACGCCCACAGCGACACCTGGAGCGACGAGGACGGCCGCATCGACCACGGGACGATGTTCTGGCGCGCGGCGAGGGAGGGCATCGTGGACGTCGCCCGCTCGGTGCAGATCGGGATCCGGACCCACAACGAAGACCAACTCGGATTCACGTGGCTCGACGCGGCCTGGGTCCACGAGCACGGACCGGCGGCCGCGGCCGAGGAGACGCGGCGCATCGTAGGCGACGCCAGGGCCTACCTCACGTTCGACATCGACTGCCTCGACCCGGCTTTCGCCCCGGGGACGGGAACCCCGGTGACGGGAGGACTGTCGACGCACCAGGCGCAAAGCATCGTTCGCGGCCTTTGCGGAATCGACTTCGTGGCGATGGACATCGTCGAAGTGGCTCCGGCCTACGACGTGGCCGACAACACCGCGCTGGCGGCCGCCAGCATCGCCCTCGACTATCTTTGCGTGCTCGCGCAGTCGCGGCCGGATGCCGCCTGAGGCCCGCGCGCACGTCTCCCACCGCCGCCCCGATACGATTCCACTGTGTCCGCGGCTGTCGGGGACTGGCTGCGCGGTCGCGGCGAAGCGTCGATTGACGGAAGACGCGGACACCGGGATCGTGAAGCCGCACGCTTGCGATAGGATGGCGCGCGGCGGGGACACGGCAAGGCCCAGGTGTCCAGGAAAAGGTAAAGGTCCAGGCGGGGCGGACCGCGGTCGGTGCGCGCCCTCTGGCATTGGAAGCGGAAACGGTTCCGGATCGGGAGGAGCACCGATCGTTGTCGGCAGAAACATGATGCGAGATGGCCTCAAGACCACAGGTACAAGACTAGCGTTCGTCCGTGGTGGATGTGTCCGTTGCAAATTGCTGCCGCGGCTTGGCGCTGCGTGCAGATGATCGTACCGATCTATCCCCCTCTGGATGGAGAAGCTGGCGAGCGCTTTCACGGGTTCGCCATCAAGCTCGCGGATGCCCAGCGTGCACGGAGCACGGACGGCATGAACCGTGCGCTGGAGGCAGAGATTGCCTGGTGCCGGTCCGGGAGAGGCTTCGACGAGAAGCTGTTGGCCTACGAGGCGTGTGTCAGGGTTCTATCGGATCTGACTCGCCTTCGCTGGCGCATCGTCGAGCAGGGTTACGGATTCGCGCTGGAGAATCGCGGGGAAAGAGTAGGCGGACGAGCGACAGCGGAGATCGTGACCAGCAAGAAAATGCTGCGCAGCGAGCTCCAGCCCGTCGTTGAGGAGCAGAAGCGCCACCGGGCCGTACTGAACTTCATTGCCAGAATGGAGGGGGACGACCGTTCAGGCCGGCGCAGCGTGCGACTGCTCATGGCGGACGGGACGGAACTGGCGGCGAGACTGGCGCCCGCAGGGGACCTCGAAGGGGAAGAAAGGGTCGCGGCTCTGGGCGAGGCCATCAAGCCCTACCTTCAGGAAGCGGACAAGCGCGTGGACCCGACGACCGGTCGCCGGCTCCGCGAAATCTGGCGCTATTTTCGGTATAGCTGGTCGATACCTCAGGTGCCGACACCCGGACGGCAGCTCCTCTACCTCGTGAGAGACGGCGCGCATCCGGCGCATCCCGTCATCGGTATCGCCGCGCTGAACAATTGTCCTCTCGAAATGGGCGAGCCGCGCGAGAGATATATCGGCTCACTAGTGTCCCAACGTTGGACTGCCGTTCGGTTGTAACCATATGATAAGATTATTATTTTCTTCGTCTAGAGGAGTTTTAGACTTGAATCTCGCCAGTCGGTCCCGCACGGTCAGGCCGTTTCCGCGCCCACAGGACGG
>JAJECB010000136.1 GCA_022822245.1 Gammaproteobacteria bacterium | reverse complement strand
ATCATCAGGTTCATCCTTGTCTGTTACGAAGCTGCCGTCAACATAGATGGGCTCATGGAATGAGGGGCGAATTTCAATTTTTAGACAACTGATGAGATACTGAAATAGTTTCTGCCGACGATTATTGACAGAAAAGGTTTGTCCTATTTCCGCAAGGGTGCAATCGTGTACTCCGGGAGGCAGGAGGCCGTGGCTATCAAGATCCGGAATTGGCATGTCCGTTCAGATCACTAACGATTATACGACGTAAAGATTCGCCGTTCGGTTCCGACGTTCGGATTCAGGGTGCTCCAGTTGTGGGCAAGTACGGTTGAGTAAGGATGCGCTTGAATCCGTGCGCAAATATAGGAGAAAAGGATAGCTCCCTTGTTCGTTTCCTTCTTATTGCTGAGTGAAATGTGCACTTTTACCACTCGACGGAAGATTGCAGTTACATCATTGATCAGCGGTTTTAAGGGGGCAGGTGGCCGTTGTACGTTGGTCTTCGGTTGTGGTTGGTCTTGGGCGGCATCCAAGTCCGGAGAGCGCCCTCCGTGAGGCCGTGGGTCGAGAGCTGGGAGTGCAGGAAGGTCTCGAAGAAGTCGCCGAGGCGTTGGTTGTATTCGGGATCCACGTCGTTGTGCCACTGTTTCAACCACGGCAGGTTCTCCTTGAGGACGGCGAGAAGCGGGGTCAGTCGCTCCGTGGTCCAGCCGTCCTGCTCCACCACTTCAGCGTAGTATGTGGCCACCGCTTGGCAGAGTTCAAGGACGTTCCAGCCGGCCCAGCCGACGAGCAGGGTCGGGTCATTGTCGCGGCTCATGTCCGGTAGGCTGACGAAGCGCTCCTTGGGGACGTCGAGCGCCCCTCGCAGACGCCAGTAGGTCGGTTTCAGGAAGTCGGCGGTGCGGTACTTGGGAGGCGGGGTGAGGTGGCCGACCTCTTCCTGCTTTCGGCGCTGCCGCTCGGTCTGGAGACGAGCCGCATGGTCTTCCTCCGTTTCGTCTTCGCACCGGGGTGTCGAGGTGGCCACCTCGGCGTCGATCTCGTCCTCGCGCCTCTGTAGAGCCCAGGTACGTTCCCAATCGGTCCGTTTGGCGAGGCCCGACGGTTTGTAGCGCTGCACGGGTAGCGCGGGGACGCTATCGGATTCCACGAGCTCCGCGACCAGAGCCCCGATGTCGATACCGGCGTGGCCGACGTAGTGCGGGGCGACCTGTTGGAAGTCCGTATCCGTCGCGGCGCGCTCGCTCAGGTCGCGCACCGTTGCGAGACGCTTTTCCGGCCAGTAGGCGGAAGACTCCAGGCGGTCAAGCAGCCAGCTCCGGAGCGCTCGCCGTTCCTGGTTGCGCCATGGTTCGAGGTTCCAGCGGCGCTTGTACTCCGGCCGTTCGAGCAGGCCGATGAATCGCTCGGTCTCGATCAGCTCGATCCGACGCTCGACGAGAGTGCGGTAGTCCGCAGGCCAGTGGCCAGGCAGCTCGGTGATGGGGGTGGAGCCGTGCCGCGCGAACCATGTCGTCTCAAGTTCGCCTGCCGCAATGCGCCGGGCCATGAGGATCTCGAACGCTCGTTCGCCCAGAGCGAGCGGTGGCGGTTCGCGCTGTTCTCCCCCCTCGGCTGCATACTGGCAGTCTTCGTTGATGACGCCGTAAAGCCGATAGCACTTCCAGTCGAGCTCTTCTTGCACGGCGATCAAGCGTGCCAACAGGGCGGCGGCTGCATCGCGACGAGCATCTAGTTCAGCCGGTGTCATCGGCAAGCGGCCGGCCAGTTGGTCGGGTAGATGAGCCTGTCGTTCAGTGACGAGGTTAGCGAGGCTCGACGATAAGTAAAGCGGCCAAGTGTTTGGGAGCGGAAATTTCTTCAGCTTTGTCGAATTGAACTGATAGAAATTCTCAAATGCATCGGTCGTCTGCCGCGCTCCCTTCGCGTCCACAGTGCTTCCCTTATTGTGAGATACTTGCTTCATCCAGAAACACGCCACGGAGCTGTTGAGCAATCCCGTGATCCCCAAAGATTCGGATTCGCTGGTGTCCACCGGCAGCTTGATTACCGGGGCGGTCTGCTTGAAGATCCTTCTGCTGCGGTCCAGCACGAAGTGGTTGTGAGTTGCCACTTCTCCGAAGGTAATGGAGAGGGAATTTCGGAGCTTGTTCGTGTAGAGCTCCTGGTACTCGTACCACGTGAGTCCCCTCTTGTTGTTTCTCGCTTTCTCTCGTGGAATCCCCCGATGATTTGGCCGGATTGTTCCGGAGACGGACTGCCTGTGATGACGGAGCAATCCGGGCACCTTGCGGTGGCGATGGAGGTTTCAGCTACGGCGGTGGTGTAGATGGCTGAGGTCTTTGGCCCGCGCCGCTGAGCGGGGCGATAGGCATCGGAAGCAAGCTCTTCACAAGGACCGGAGGACAGGGTACCCCCGGAGGGTGGTTGTGGACCTCCGGCTCGCGGGTCGGAGCCATCCGCAGGTGGCCGGGGTCGTTTGCAGCTTCGCTACGAGACGGGGCTCACCGGCGAGCAATACGTTAGAGCCAGGGCGTGGCGCGATGCAAGGCTTTCGCGCTGTCCGAACCACCCGCACGGGGGCTGTTCGCTGGCACGCCACGGCACCTACGCGCGCAAGAGCCGGCGCGGGACGAAGATCGCTCGCTGGTACTGCCCGCAGAGCCACACCACGTTCAGCCTTCTGCCGGAGTGTCTGGCCGCACGGCTTCCTGGATGGAGGTTCGCCGGCGGCATGGGATTCGGTGCGGGCGAGCCAAGCGCGGCCTGGTCGGGTCCAGGCGGCCGCGAACACGACCGGCAGCGCATGGCCGTCGATCATCGGCATGTTCACCGCCTCGTCCGCGGCGATGCAAAGAAGCCGCGCCGCGGGTGCCTCGCCGCGCTGGCAAGCCTCCTGGATGCCGGCCAGGGTGTCGAGTTGCCGATAGCGGGCGAGCAGGCCGGGATGCGTCAGCAGCAACGGCTCTCGGGCCTCGGTGATCTCGCGCATCAATCGCGGCATCGCACGGCGCACGAGCTGATCGAGCCGGCGCCGGTCGGAGCTGCCCTCGGGCGCCGCATCGGCGGCGACCACGACCTCCCAGCTCGCCCCCAGCTCCGCGGCGACGGCCTGCATGTGGCGTATCAATCCCGCCTCGACACTGAACGGAGTCAACGCGAGCGTCGTCGTCAGGTGCCGCTCGACCGTCGCGAGCTGCCGTGGGGTCACGGACAGCGCGAGGAATCCGCGCGTCTCCACCACCCGCCTCAGCCGCTCGTCCAGCCCGTCCCGGTCCGCCCTGCCGTCATCGGTGGCCGAGGACGCGGCGGTGGTCGACGTGCTGCTCTCGGAGCTCGAACGCATGGCCGGCGGGCGGTAGACCTGCTCCCGCTCGTCCCATTCGAGCTTGAGCCCCGCCGACGCCAGGAGGTCGTCGAGCGCCGGTTTTCCCGGCAGTGGCCTGGCCTCGGGGTAGCGGCTCGCGATGCGTCTTCGGATCTCCTTCTCGGTGAGCTTCGTCGGGCCGAGAAGCGAGCTGGCTCCGAGCTTCGCGGCCCGCGCTTCGGCCATCTCTCGCGGATACAGCTCGCCACGGGAGGATACGGCCGCGTGCCCGGCGGCTTCGACGGCCAGTCGCAGGACCCTGTCTGGATCGAGGGGCGGCATACCCGCCGGCGGGGTTGCTCCGGCAAGCGTCTCCGTCGCGCGCGCGGGCGGCAGGAGCGGGTCGGCGCCCGCGATCTCGTCGGCCAGGCGGCCAAGCTCGCCCACCCATCCGACACGCGCCTCCGCGGAGGCCGTAATCGCCGGATCGAGGGTTTCAGTGGCGAGAACCAGGGGGGCGGCCATCACTCCATCATGCGCAGCCTGCCGGTGCAAGCCGAAGCGGCTGTCCGCCCGATCCGATTCGACCTCCAGGGCGGCGGCGGCGACCGCGCCGGAGCGACGCAGTCGTGCTTCGCCGGTCTCGGTGGAGCCACGGGTCGCGGCCAGCGCCTCCGCAAGCTCGCGCGCCGTCATGATGCCGCCGTGTCCGGCAACCAGCGCCGCCAGCGTTTCGCGGAGGGGCGTCATCCAGGCCTGTCCGCTCCAACGGTTCCGTGCTCGGCGGACGGCCCCGGCAATCTCGGTCGGCGCGACGCCGAGGCGGCCGGCGACCTCTCGATGGGATGGCAGCAGGCCGAGTCCGCCTTCCCATCCGAGCACGCCGCGGATCGGACGCTCTTCGGGTTTCGAGATCCGCGAGGAGATCAGCTTGGAGGCCAGCAGGTCGATGCTCCAGACGGCGGGATCGACCGGGTGGTCGTCTTCCTCGCCGGTGGTCGTGCTGTCGAGTGTCCGCCCGTTCTCCGCGAGGCGCGCGGCAAGGTGCTCTGCGAGCCGCTCCGACAGCTCGCGGATGAGCTTGACGATACGCTGTCCGACGCCCTTGTTCCGGTAAAGGCGAATGCGGGGCAGGGCGACGAGCTCGGCAACCGTGTGGGCTCCGAGTCGATCGAGCGCATCCAGGAGCCGCGGACTGAGGCCGAGCGCGAGCAGCGGCGTCTCGCGCGTCACGCCGTCTAGGCTGCCCGGCAGGTCGCGGCCTTCCTCGTCGCCCATCGCCGGGTGGTCGATCGCCGCGAAGCAGCGGACCCACGCGCGGCGCATTTCCTCGGCGCTGTCGAATCGTTCCAGATGGTTTCGCGCGAGCGCCTTGGCGAAGAACGTCGCGAGCGACGACCGTACCGAGGGGTCGAACCACTCCACGTCGAGGGTCGCCTCGCCTTCGGCCAGGACGGGGTCGGTCGGGCCGTCACCCCACGCGGGGAGGTTCCCGGTCGCCATCTCGTGCAGGGTCATGGCGGCGGCGAAACGTTCCGCGTACACGTCCCAGCGGGGCGGTTGACGGCGGCGCAAGAACGGGTCCAGGTATGGAGGAGTGCCCGCGCGAATGTTCTCCGCCGGTGTGTCCGCGAGAGAGAAATCGAACACCACAAGTCCAAGGGACTTGTCCGCGGCGCTCGCGGATACCCCGATGTTGTCGGGCTTGAGGTCCCGGTGCGATACGCCTCGCTCCTCCAGCCACTGCACCACGCTCAGCAACTGGCTGCCGAAGCGCTCCAGGAGATCGAGCGAGAGCCGGCCTTCCTCGCGGATGCGATCCGCCAGGGTGTACGTACCGCTCCTGTTCTCGGCACCGGCCATCGCCATGAAGAGCGCTTCATGGCCGGACAACTCCACGTGGCGGAAGAACTTGACGATGTTCGGGTGGAGGTTCGGGTGACCGAGTGCTCGCAGCAGCTCGCCCTCGCGGCGGATGCGATCGTTGCGTGAGGGATCGAGCGCAACCTTGAGCACCCCGCCGCCGTCATCGTGCTCGACCTTGAGCGCGATGGCCGTAGACCCCTTGCCGAGTCGCTGCTCCACGAGGAATCCATGCTCCAGCATGTCCCCGGGACGGGCATCGAGCGGATGGGCGACGTCCTCTCGCTTCTCTTCCGGCGTGGCGAGTTCCCGCTCCGCCTCCTCCAGCCGGGCCAGGAACTCGGATACGGAATCGAGGCGCTTGCCGGCTTCGGGTTCCGTCGCGCGCGCCACCACCGACTGCAAGGACTCCGGGATACCGTCGAGAACGTCGGAGAGCCGGAGGCCGTCGGCTCTCGAGAGGCGGTCGATGAGGCTTGCGACCGTCGATGCGGGCGGTTGGCCCGAGAGCAGCCGATAGCCGATGGCGCCGAGCGAGAAGATGTCGAGCTTTTCGGGGAGGTACGCCCCCTGGGTCGTCTCCGGCGCCAGGTAGACGTCGTTCTGGTCGTCGCCCGAGAGGCCGAACGTCGTCAGGGTCGCGGTGTCGTGCGGGCCGGACGGTACCGGGCGCTGGAGCGTGTCCTGCGTTCCGGTGGTCCAGTCGAAGATCTTGAGGCGCGGCCGCGAGCCGTCGCGTTCCGAGACCAGCACCTTCTGCGGACTCAGGCCCCGGTGGTACAGCCGGCGCTCGTGGGCGTACTTCAACGTCTCCGCCAACTGGCGCAGGAGCTCGAGGCGCGTCGCGAGGCTCGGACCGTCGTCGCGCTGGCGTTCGAGAAAGTGATCCAGGCGTTCGGAGTCGGGGTCGTGCTCGAAGACGAGGGCCGGGCCTTGCTCCGCGGCCGTGAGCAGCTCCACGCGCAAGATACCGTCGTGGGCGATCCCGTCGAGCAGCTTGTAGTCGCGTTCCGCCATGCGCCGCCGCTCCGAGCGCACGGCCTCCGGCAAGGCGTGCCGGATGGGGTAGATGCGCACCCGCCGCTTCGAGGAGGGCAGGGAAGCGTGCTCGGCTTCCCAGTCCTGCCAAGCGTCCGTCTCGAGCAGGAGCTTGCGCAGCCGGTAGTCCGCCACTCGCCGCTGCCGCTGCGAGGGCTGAATCCCCGCCTGAGCCATCGCCTGGCCGAAGGCTCGCGAGAGCGACGGGTCGATTCGAGGGGGTGGACGGCGAGGATCGAACCCCGCGTTGCCGCTCAGGACGTCGACGATGCTCGGGTGGCCACCGTGGTCGGCCTCCGAGGCGAGGTGGACGCCGGTGCGCGCGCGTCCTTCGAGCCGGCACCGCACCCCCATGCGGGAGAGGAATACGACCGCTTCGATGAACGGCCTGCGCTTCCTGGCGAGGGCCTTCTGCACCTTGAGGATCGTGCCGAGCTTCTTCGCCTTGCGGTTCGCGAGCAGAAGTGGACTGTCCAGCACATGCTCCCTTCCGTCGATCTCGCGGCGCCACGTGTTCGAATCCCCCGAGACAGCGCCGCTCCAGCTCTTGATCTCGACCAGGTAGACCTTGTGGAGCGAGACGACGAGCAGATCGACCTCGTTGATGCTGCCGTCTTCGGCGACGAACTCGAAGTTCGACCACGCGCGAAACGGCTCGCCGTCGGGGAGGCGGCTTCTCAGGTAGTCGAGCGCCTCGCGCTCCCAGGCGTACTCAGAGGGGGTGATCTCGATCCAGCGGTCGGGCTTCATTGCCGGGTGATGGTCGGTTGGCGCGCTCGCCGGTCTGAATCAGATCAGGTGGAGGCTGGATGGCGGCAGGGTACGGCACAGTATAGTGAGCTTGGGGCCGGCCTTCGGAGGGTCGGGAGAGCGCGACGGCCCCCTCGGGTCCCCCCGCCACCAACGGAAGGGCTCCGCGTGCTCCCGTCGGCGAGGTCGACGAGTCGCCTATCGGGGGGCGGCGGCACGAAGATTCGCCGGCGGGCGGTGCCGGGGTGCGTGATATGCTTTGTTGACAAGTGACAAATTCGAGACTGCCTCTCTTTGCAACGGCGGCATCGAGTCTCGCCGCCGTACTCCGCAAGTCCCACACAGGAGCATCGACGTGAAGACCTCATTCCCAACCCTTCGGAATCTCAAGCATGCCGGGCTCGGTGCGGTGGCCGCGCTCGCCTTCGCCCTCCCGTCGTCGCCCGCGCTCGCCGGCGCCCTCGACGACGTCAAGGCGCGCGGCGAGTTCACCTACGGCCTCGAAGCGCAGTACCGCCCGTTCGAGTTCCGGGACGAGAACAACGAGATCGTCGGCTACGACATCGACGTCGCCAACGAGATCGCGAGCCGTCTCGGGGTCAAGGCCACTCCGGTGGACACGAACTGGGCAGCGGTCATCCAGTCGCTCTACACGGGCCAGTTCGACCTCATCCTCGGCGGCATGACCGCCACCCCGGAACGCTTCAAGCGGGTGAACTTCTCGTACCCCTACATGGAGGCGAGCTCCGGGCTCCTCGTGCGGGGCGACAGCGGGATCGCGGACGCGAGCGGCCTCGGCGGCAAGGTGGTCGGGGCCGGGGCCGGCACCCCGTCCATCAAGATGCTCCAAATGTCCGCCGAAGAGCACGGCCACGAGTTCGGCGACGACATCAAGACCTATGACGACGATGCGGTCGCCTACGAGGCCATGCGGGCCGGTCGGGTCGAAGCCTACGCGTCGTCGATCGTGAGCCTGATGGAGTTCGCGAAGACCACCGACGGGGAGTTCGCGGTCGTTCCCTTCACGTCGAAGCACTGGGGGCAGGAGTTCACCTGCATGGCGTTCCGCAAGGAGGACGAGGATCTCCGCGGAGCGTTCAACGACCTCATCGCGGAGATGAAGGCCGACGGCACCCTCGAGGCGCTCCAGATGAAGTGGTTCGGGCAGTCCTTCGTGGACCTGCTGCCCAACGTTCCCCCGGAGTGGTAGGTCGCGTACCTGACGGCGTCCGCCGCAGCGGCCGGCATGACGGCCTGAGGTGGACTTCGCCTACATGATCGAAGTGGTCCCGAGGCTCCTCCCGGGCCTCTGGACCACCATCGAAGTGAGCGCGATCTCCCTCGCGCTCGCGACCCTGATCGGCATCTGGCTGGGCGTGGTCCGGGCCTTCACCAAGGCCCGGAACCCGCTCAACTGGGTGCTCGATGCGTACGTGTTCTTCGTGCGCGGGACGCCGATCATCGTCCAGATCTTCGTTCTGTTCTTCCTCGCCCCGGAGCTCGGCATCCGGCTCGACCCCTACTGGGTCGGAATCATCGCCCTTGCCTTCAACTCGGCCGGCTACCAGATCGAGATTGGCCGAGCCGCGGTCGGGTCGGTCGGCGCGGCGCAGTTCGACGCGTCGCTCGCCCTCGGGCTCTCGCGCCGGCAGACCATCTGGCTCGTCATCCTGCCCCAGGCCGTGCGCCGCATGATCGCGCCGCTCACCAACGAGATGTCGCAGCTCATCAAGGCGTCCTCGGTCCTCTCGGTCATCACCGTGTGGGAGCTCCACAAGGCCGCGAACGCCATTTCGTCCGCGAGCTTCAAGTACGTCGAGCTGCTCGCGCTCCAAGCCGTCTTTTACCTCGCCCTCATCCTCTCCGTCAGCCGCTTCGCCCGCTGGATCGAGACCTCCGTCCTCGGCGCCGGCGAAGGGGGGGCGGACTTCCAGGTGCGCTGACCGGACATGACCGGCGGTCTCGACACCGAGTTCATGCTCGACATCCTCCCGAAGCTCCTTCGGGCGACGTGGATCACGATCCAGATCAGCGTGCTGACGGTGATCCTGAGCTGCGTCTTCGGCGGCCTGCTCTCGGCGTGGCGGATCCTCGGCGGGCGGGTCGTCCGGGCCGTCATCTACGGGTTCGTGGAGTTCACGCGAGGGGTGCCGCCGCTTGTCCAGATCGCCCTCATCTACTTCGCGCTCCCCCGGTTTGGCGTCGTGCTGAACGAGTTCTGGACCGGCGTCGCGGCCCTCACGTTCATCGGGGTGGGCTACACCATCGAGATCGTGCGCTCCCAGGTGGAGTCCCTCGGCCGCGGACAGCGCGACGCTTCGCTCGCGCTCGGCCTGACCCCCTGGCAAACCCTGTTCCTCGTGTTGATGCCGCAGGCGCTCAGGCGGATCCTCCCGCCCCTTACCAACGAGCTCGTCAACGTCATCAAGGCGTCGGCGCTCCTCTCGGTGATCTCCGTCAACGAGCTCACCAAGGTCGCGAACGAGCTGATATACATCCATTTCGTGGTCATCGAGGTGCTGATCGAGCTGACCGTCCTGTACCTCGTCGTGGTCGGGAGCCTGATGTGGCTCTCGCGCTGGCTGGAACGGCGAACCGCAGAGTGAAGGGGAGACGCGACATGACGTCCATCGTGCGAGGCGACCGCGGGCGAATCGGCTTTCTCCTCCCCGCGGACGGGCTCACCGACGACGAGTACTGGAGCTGCCTGCCGGACGGAGTCGCCCTGCTCGCCGCCCGCTACCTGGTCGCGGGGGGGCTCTCGCTCGACGAGCTCGAGTCCGACACGGACATCGAGCCCATCCTCGGCGCCGTCGATCTGATTCGCCAGGCGAAGGCCGACGTGGCCGCCCTCGCCGACTGCGCCGGGGCGGTCGTCGGCGGACTCGGCTACGAGCGCGACCTCGTGGAGCGGGTGGAGGCGAAGCTCGGCCGGCCAGCGACCTCGACCCCGCGCGCGATCGCGGCCGCGCTCCAGGCCCTCGGCGCCCGCCGCGTCGTCCTCGCCGCACCCTACCTGGATGTCGTGGTCGAGCGCTTCGGTGAATTCCTTGCCGGTTTCGGCATCGAGACGGTCGCGTCGAAGGCCATCGCGTTCGCGGCGGAGACCGAGATCGCGGAGCTCGGCCCCGAGCAATGGCGCGGGATCGCGAGGGATGAGGATCGGCCCGACGCCGACGCGGTCGTCCTCGGCGGGGGCGGGATCCGCGCCGCCGCCGCGCTCGACGCGGCGGAGCGCGACATCGCGAAGCCGGTCGTCGCCGCTCCGGCCGCCCTCATCTGGCACGCGAGCCGCCTTGCGGGGGCCGATGCGACCCGCTCCGGGCTTGGCCGCCTCTTCTCCGCGTGCGGCACATCGCCTCCCGGGCCGGCGGGAGCGAGTACCGGGGACGGGAAATGACACGATACGGACCTCCCCCGGGAGCCCCCGGGAGGTGACAGGGCACTCTTGCGGCCGCAAACTGGACTATACTGGACCAGTGTTGATTCCCTGAAGGATTCGGACTGCATGAGTGCAACATCCGGACGAGTCTGGACGGTAGCCGACGCCAAGGCGCGGCTGTCCGAGATCCTTCGTCTCGCCGAGGAGGAAGGTCCGCAACGCATCGGGACCAGAAGGCCGTTCGTGGTCGTGCCGGAGCGCGTGTGGGAGGCCCGAGCGCCATCACGCCCCCCTCTCGGCCGTTGGCTCGTGGACAACATCCCGCGTGGCGCGAATCTCGACCTCCCCGCCCGCCGGGGATCCCGGCGGAAGGTTCCGTTCCTGGACGATGATGCGACGTGACCGGCTTCCTGCTGGACACCAATGTCGTTTCCGAGCTGACCAGGGACCGACCCGATTCCCGGGTGGTCGCGTTCCTCTCCGGGCAGCCGGACCTGTGGCTCTCGGCGCTCGTGCTGCACGAGCTCGAGTACGGCCTGGAGCTCTTGCCGCCCGGAGCGCGACGTGACGGGCTCGGGGCGGTGCTGGCCGCGTTCATTGCGGAGTACGACGACCACATCCTCCCTTTGGATAGAATTGCCGCCACGTGGGCGGCCCGGTTCCGGGCGGAACGGCATCGCTCCGGGCGGGTTCTCGATCTCGGAGATGCGCTGATTGCCGGGACGGCGAGGGCCCACGACTTGTCGATTGCGACGCGAAACGTTCGGGACTTCGACCGAGTGGTCGTCGATGTCGTGAACCCCTGGGAGACCTGACGGCCGCCCGGGGTGCGAGCGGCGAGCAATACGGCACGAATCGACCGTCCGCCGGAACGGAGCGGGCGAGGGAGCATTCATCGACCATGAATCAAGCGCGCGGACGTTGCCGGCTGGCCGTGGATGTCGGCGGAACCTTCACCGACGTTGCCCTCGAGCTCGGAACGGGCGGCGCCCGGGGCGGCGTGGTCACCGCCAAGGTGCTGACTACTCCGCGCGCGCCCGAGGAGGGGGTGGTCGCGGCGGTCGGCGAGGCGGTCCGCGTGGCCGGGATCGCGCCGAGCGAGGTCGACCTCCTCATCCACGGCACCACCCTCGCCACCAACGCCCTCATCGAGCGCACCGGCGCGAAGACCGCGCTCCTCGTCACCGAGGGGTTCCGGGACTCGGTCGAGATGGCCCTCGAGAACCGCTTCGAGCAGTACGACATCTCCATCGACCGGCCGGCTCCCCTCGTGCCGCGGCACTTGCGCTGGCCGGTCACCGAGCGCATGAGCTACCGGGGCGAGGTTCTGGTTCCTCTTGACGAGGGGTCGGTGCATGCCCTCGTGCCGCGCTTCGAGCGACACGGCATCGAGGCGGTCGCGGTCGGGCTGCTCCACTCCTACGCGAACCCGGCCCACGAGAGGCGGGTCGGGGAGATCTTCGCCGAGGCCCTCCCGGATCTCCGCATCACCCTCTCGAGCGAGGTCTGCCCCGAGATCCGGGAGTACGAGCGCCAGTCCACGGCCTGCGCCAACGCCTACGTCCAACCCCGGATGTCGGGCTACCTCACCCGTCTCGAGTCCGAGCTCCGGTCGCTCGGCCTCGGATGCCCGCTCCTCCTCATGACCTCGGGCGGCGGCCTCACCACCCTCGACAACGCGACCCGCTTCCCCATCCGGCTCGTCGAGTCGGGACCGGCTGGCGGAGCGATCCTCGCCACCGAGATCGCTCGCGAGTGCGGCGGCGAGGACGCGGTCTCCTTCGACATGGGCGGGACGACGGCCAAGATCTGCCTCATCGACGGATGCGAGCCCCAGATGACCCGCACCTTCGAGGTGGCCCGCGCCTACCGGAACCTCAAGGGGAGCGGCCTCCCGGTCCGCATACCGGCCATCGAGATGGTGGAGATCGGGGCCGGCGGAGGGTCCATCGCGGGGGTGGACGGGATGGGCCGGCTCAACGTGGGGCCGGCGAGCGCGGGGGCCGACCCCGGCCCCGCCTGCTACGACCGGGGCGGCGAGCGGCCGACGGTGACGGACGCCGACGTCGTGCTCGGGCGCATCGATCCGGCGGAGTTCGCGGGGGGATCGGTCAGCCTTGCCCCGGAGCGGGCGGTCGAGACGATCCGCGGGGCGGTCGGGGCGCCCCTCGATCTCACCGACCCGCTCGCCGCGCTCTCCGTCTCCGAGATGGTCGACGAGAACATGGCGAACGCGGCCCGGGTCCACGCCGTCGAGTGGGGGAAGGACATCTCCGCCCGGACAATGATCGCGTTCGGCGGCGCCGCTCCCCTGCACGCGGCCCGCCTCGCCCAGAAGCTCGACGTGAGCCGCGTGATCGTGCCGACCGGAGCGGGGGTCGGGTCCGCGATCGGGATGCTGCGCGCCGCGGTGTCCTACGAGGTGGTGCGAAGCCGCTACCTTCGCCTCGCCGACTTCGACCCCGGGGCGGTCAACGCCCTGCTCGCGGAGATGCACGAGGAAGCGCGGGCGGTGGTGGTGGCCGGGGCCGGGGCCGGGGCCGAGAAGGGCGGCGGGCTCGACGAAGCGCGGCACGCCTACATGCGCTACGTCGGCCAGGGGCACGAGATCGTGGTGCCTCTCCCGGTCCGGCCCCTTGCGCCGGGTGACCGGGAGACCCTCGCCCAAGCGTTCGATGCCGAGTACGCCCGCCTCTACGGCCGCACCATTCCCGGCCAGGAGCGAGAGATCCTGAGCTGGACCCTCACCGTCACCGCCCGGAAGCCCTCGCTCCCGCCGACCTCCCGTCCGCTTCCGTCTTCGGAGGAGGCCGGGGCGAGCCCGCCGCCGGAACCGGAGGCCGGCCGGCCGGACACCGGCGCCGGCGCCGGGGCCGGGCGGATGGGCGACGACTCCGCGATGGCGCAGCCGCCGACTCGGCGGCTGTTCGACCCGAACCTTGCCGACTACGCGGCGGCGACGGTCCACCGCCGCGAACGGCTCGTCCCCGAGGACGCGCTGGCGGGGCCGGCGGTGATCGTCGAGGATCAGACCACCACCGTGGTTCCGGAAGGCTTCCGGGCCACCGTCGACCCGCTCGGCTACCTGGTGCTCGACCGGGTGGACCCAGGGGCGTGACGGCAAACGAGGAGGAACGCGAATGAGCAACATGACCGCGCTTGACCGGATCCGGATGCAGATCCAGTGGAACCGGCTCCTGTCGGTGGTCGAGGAGCAGGCCCAGACCCTGGTCCGCACCGCGTTCAGCACCTCGGCGCGCGAGGCGGGCGACATCTCCGCCGGCGCCTTCGATACCGACGGCCGGATGCTCGCGCAGGCCGTGACCGGCACCCCGGGGCACGTGAACGCGATGGCCGCGTCGGTGAGGAGCTTCCTCGCGAAGTACCCGCTCGAGACCATGGAGGAGGGGGACGTCTTCCTCACCAACGATCCGTGGCTCGGCACCGGCCATCTCAACGACTTCACCGCGGTGACTCCCACCTTCCACGGGGGGCGGATCGTGGCGTTGTTCGCGTCCACCACCCACGTGGTCGACATCGGGGGGCGGGGCTTCGGGCCGGACGGGAGGCAGGTCTACGAGGAAGGCCTCAACATCCCGATCCTCCCCCTCGCGAAGCGCGGCGAGTTCAACTCCCTGGTGTTCGAGATCGTGCGCGCGAACGTTCGCAATCCGGTCGAGGTCGAGGGGGACCTCTACTCGCTCGCGGCCTGCAACGAGGTCGGGGGGCGGCGCCTCGTGGACATGATGAACGAGTTCGGGCTTGCCGACCTCGACGACCTCGCCCGCTACGTCATCGACGCGTCGCGCGAGGGGATGCTGGCCGAGATCCGCGCCCTGCCGCACGGCACGTACCGGAACTCGATGCGGATCGACGGCTACGAGCGGGAGCTGGACCTCGTCGCTGCGGTGACCATCGACGATACCGGGATGTCGGTCGACTTCGACGGCACCTCGGCGGTGTCGACCTACGGGATCAACGTCCCCATCACCTACACCGAGGCGTATGCGAGCTTCGGGGTTCGCTGCGTCATCGGCTCGCGCATTCCGAACAACGCGGGCTCGCTCGCCCCGGTGCGGGTGACCGCCCCGGTCGGCACGATCCTCAACGCCCCGCACCCCTGCGCGGTGACCGGGCGCCACGTCATCGGCCAGATGCTCCCCGATGTCGTGCTCGGGTGTCTCGGCCAGGTCATCCCCGACCGGGTGCCGGCCGAGGGGACCTCCTGCCTGTGGAATCCGGTCCTCCTCGGGGGGCACGGAATGACCGGGGACGATCTCGACGAGAGCGGTGGCCCCGAGTTCGCGATGAACACCTTCCACACCGGGGGAACGGGGGGGCGTCCCGGGAAGGACGGTCTCGATGCGACCGCGTTCCCGTCCGGGGTGCGGAACACCCCGGTCGAGGTGAACGAGACCATCGCGCCGCTCGTCTTCTGGCGCAAGGAGTACCGGGAGGACTCGGGAGGGGCCGGGAGGTTCCGTGGCGGCACGGGGCAGATCATGGAGATTGCCCACGCGGGCGACAGCGCGTTCGCGATCAACTCGATGTTCGACCGTGTGATCCATCCGCCGCGCGGCCGCAATGGCGGCGGCTCCGGCGAGACGGGGCGGATCTACCTCAAGTCGGGGGCGGCCGAGTTCCGGGGCAAGGGACGCCAGACCATCCCGCGGGGGGACCGCCTCGTGCTCGAGATGCCGGGGGGCGGAGGGCTCGGCGACCCCCTCGAGCGCGACCCCGATCGGGTGGCCGGCGACGTGCGGAACGGCCTTGTCTCGGCCGAACGGGCCCGGGCCGACTACGGCGTCGTCGTCGGCGCCGACGCCCGCCTCGACCGGGAGCGTACGAAGAGCGAGCGCCAAGCCCGCCGCACCGCCACGGCGGCGGACTGACCCCGGGCCGGCCTCAGCTCAGCCGGCCGCGACCGCAGTGGCGGTGCCGGTGAGGACGGTCTCCCCCTTCTGGTTGGTAGTGGTGACCGAGAAGTCGACGAGCCGCTCGCCGCCTTCCTCGCGGACCGCTTCCACCTGGGTGGCGGCGGTCAGGGTGTCGCCCGGCCATACCTGGCTCGTGAACCGCACCCCGAACTTGCGCACGTTCTCGGCGCCGACGAGGTTGGTGATCGCCCGCCCGGTCATCCCCATCGTCAGCATGCCGTGGGCGAACACCCCCGGGTAGCCGGCCGCCTCGCGGGTATAGAGATCGTCGGTGTGGATCGGGTTGTAGTCGCCGGAGGCGCCGGAGTACATCACGAGCTGAGTGCGGGTCAGGTCCTCGACGAGCACCTCCTCGTGGAGGTCGCCGACCTTGAATTCTCTCGCTGTCATGGTGGTCACTGTCTCCTTCTCAGCCCTGGTCCACCGGACGCTCGGTGTTGACCACGACGCCCCGCGCCCGGCACACGAGCTCCCCATTCTGGTCGTGGTAGTCGATGAGCCGCTCCGAGAATGAGAGCTTGCCGGCACGCCGGCTCTGCTTCTCCCACGACTCCCCGACGCGGTAGGTCGCGGTCAGCACGTCGCCCGGCCGGAAGGGACGCCGGTACTCGAAGTGCTGCTCGGCGTGGAGCCCGCCCATGGACGGTGGGTCGCCGTCGATTCCGCTCGGGGCCGCGCCCGAGCCGAACCACTTCTCGCCCCACTTGGGGCGGGTGGCGTGATCGGGGTCGAACTGCGCCACCGCCTGAGCGAACGTCGGGGGCGCGACGATGCCCCCCGCCGGGGTCTTCTTCGCCGCCTCGGCGTCGTGGTAGACGGGATTGGTGTCCCCGATGGAGCGCGCGAACATCATGATGTGCGTCGCTTCCACGGGAAACGTGACCTTCTTGGACTCCGACACTCGATTCCTCCTCGCGCTCTCGGGCCGTGGACCTCGCGGGCCGGCGGCGGCCCGCGCCGGCGACATTATCCGCGCAACCCCGGGTGGCTCCAACCCTGCCGCTTCGCCCCGGAACGCGGTACGATGGCGCCAAGCGAGCGGAGCACGGTCGGGCAACGGGACGAGTCGGCTCCTCGAACTTGTGAGACTGGAGCCGAGTCAAGCGGATATGGATGAGCCCCACGCCGGTCTTCGCCTCGGCGTCGACATCGGAGGGACCTTCACCGATTTCTGCGTCTTCGACGAGACGACGGGATCGGTGCGCACCCACAAGACCCTCTCGACGCCGGAGACCCCCGGTGCCGAGGTGATGAACGGCATCGAGGAGCTCGCGAGCCGTCACGGATGGCCGTCCGAGGCAATCCGCCATTTCACGCACGGCACCACCGTGGGGGTGAACACGGTGATCCAGCGCCGCGGGGCGGCGCTCGCCCTCTTCACCACCCGCGGGTTCGAGGACGTGCTCGAGATCGCGCGCCTCAAGGTCCCGGACCCCTACGACCTCTTCTCGCGCCGGCCGCCGCCCCTCGCGCCCCGCGAGCGGGTCTACGGGATCGGCGAGCGGACCCTGAAGGACGGGAGCGTCGAGAGCGCGGTGAGCCCCGAGGAGGTCGGCGCGGCGGCCGAGCGGGCCCGCGCGGACGGGGCCGACACCATCGTCGTCGCCCTGCTCCACGCCTACGTCAACCCGGCCAACGAGCGGGCAGTGCGGGACGCGATCCGCGCCGCCGCCCCGGACTTGGCAGTGACCCTCTCGTCCGACGTGTGGCCGGTCATCCGCGAGTACGAGCGCACGGTGACCGCGACCGTCGCGGGCTACGTGCAGCGCCGGGTCGCGGCCTACATCGGCTCGCTCGTGAACGCGCTCCGGGACGCCGGCGTACCCGCCCCGCCGATGATCACCAAGTCGCACGGCGGGGTCATGGCCGCGGAGCTCGGCAAGACGGACCCCGTCGCGATGCTCCTCTCGGGAACCGCCTCCGGAGTCATCGGGGCGGCGGACGTGGCAGCCCGGGTCGGCGCCTCGGAGGTGCTGAGCTTCGATGTCGGTGGGACGTCGGCGGACGTCGCGGTGATCCAGGACGGCAAGCCTGCCTTCGGCACTGGCGAGATGGTGGGCGAGTTTCCGATCTACGTCCCGACCGTCTCCGTCACCTCGATCGGCGCGGGGGGCGGCTCGATCGCACGGGTTGACGAGTTCGGGGTCCTCAAGGTGGGGCCGGAGAGCGCCGGCGCCCGTCCCGGCCCCGCCTGCTACGGCGGCGGCGGGACCCTCCCGACGATCACCGACGCCTTCGCGGTCCTGAACCTCCTCGGCGCCGGAGACCTCGGCTACGGAGCCGTCGCCATCGATCGCGACGCCGCCGAACGGGCCGTCGCCACCCTCGCCGAGCCCCTCGGCCTCTCCCTTCCCGAGACGGCCGAAAGCGTCATCCGGGTCGCGATCTCGGGCATGTACCTCGAGGTCTCCAAGCTCCTTTCGCGCCACGGGGCAGACCCCCGCTCGTTCACCCTCCTCGCTTTCGGTGGGGCGGGGCCGATGACCGGCTGCCTGCTCGCGCGCGACCTCGGCATCCGGCGGACGGTGGTGCCGCCGACGCCCGGAGTGCTCTCCGCGTACGGCGGGTTGATCGCGGACATCCGCAACGACTTCATCCGCACCGCCTTCGTCGATCTCGACGCCGACGGGCTGGCCGCGCTGGACGCCCACGCGCGGGAGCTCCAAGCCCGAGCCCTCGGATGGCTTCGCGACGAGCAGGGGTTCGGGGGCGAGGCGAGGCTCGTGTGGTCCGCGGACATGCGTTATCTCGGGCAGTCCTACGAGATCGAGACCGTGATCGACCGGGGCGACATCGCGGGCGGGCGCGCCGCTCCCCTCGCCGACGCCTTCCATGCCGCGCACGAACGGGTCTACGACCATGCCGACACGCAAGCCCCGATCCAGGTGGTGAACCTGCGCCTGGTGGTGAGCGGCCGCGCCCCGAAGCCGAAGCTGACCGAACGTCCTCTCGCGCCCGGCCCCGCCGCGCCCCGGGGCGCGGCGCTGGTCCATCTCGACGGCGCCGAGCGCCGCGCCACCCTTCACGACCGCGCCACCCTCTCCCCGGGCCAGCACTTCGCGGGCCCGGCGATCGTCGCCCAGGACGATTGCACCACGGTCGTTCCCCCCGGGTTCGCCGCCCGCGTTGACGGGTGGGGGAACCTCGTCATCGAACCGGAGGAGGCGTGAGCATCATGCGCATCGACCCCATCACCCTCGAGGTCCTCAAGAACCACACGAGGGCGGCCGCCGAGAGCATGGCCTTCACCCTCTATCGCACCGCCCACTCGACATTCGTCAAGGAGACCGAGGACTTCACCACCGGGCTGACCACCCCCGCCGGGGAGACGTTCGCGACCCCGACCGAGCTCGGGGCGACGTGGTTCGTGGGTCTCAACTACGGGCGAGTGATCGGGATGATCGACGACTACCGCCCGGGCGACATCGCGCTCACCAACGACCCCTACTCCGGGTTCGTCTGTACTCACACCCCGGACATGCACATCTGGAAGCCGATCTTTCACGGGGACGAGATCGTCGCCTTCTCGGTCGGGCACATCCACAACACCGACGTCGGCGGGGCGGTGCCGGCGTCGCTCTCGCGCACCCTCACCGAGATCCACCAGGAAGGGGTGCGGGTGCCGCCCTCGAAGATCCTGGTGGAGGGCGAGCTCGACCGCCAAGTGCTCGACTTCTTCCTCACCAACGTGCGGGCGCCGGAGCAGAACTGGGGCGATCTCAAGGCCCAGATCGCGGCCTGCAACACCGGGGAGCGCAAGGTCCGCGAGATGATCGCCCGGTTCGGGGTGGAGGTCTTTCGCGACGGGGTGGCGGACCTCCTCGACTACGCCGAGGCGCAGGCGCGAGCCATCGTGCGGGCCCTCCCGGACGGAACTTACCCCTTCGCGGACTACATGGACGAGGACGCGGTCGACGGCTGGCCCTGCCGCCTCAAGCTCACCCTCGTCATCGACGGCGACGAGCTCGTCTTTGACTTCACGGGGTCCGATCCGCAGCTCGAGAGCTCGCTCAACATGCCCACGGGCGGCGACGAGCGCCACACCCTCCTCATGGTCGGGATGACCTACGTCCTCTACTCGCTCGACCCTTCGCTCTACCTCAACTCTGGGGTGGGGCGGGTGTGTCGCTGCATCCTGCCGTCGGGGACCATCGTGAACCCGAAGTTCCCGGCCGCGGTCGGGATGCGGACCCTCTCGTGCAGCCGGCTCCAGGGGCTCATTTTCGGCGCCTTCGCCCCGGCCGCCCCGGAGCGCCTCGCCGGCGCGCCGGGGTCGGGCGGGCCGATCATGAACGTCAACACCACCGACAACCGCACCGGGCGGCGCATCATGGCCGCCGTCAACCCGATGACGGGCGGCGCGGGCGGGCGCGCGGACGAGGACGGCCTGGACGCCTCCGGCGCCAACCAGGGCTTCCTCAAGAACACCCCCACCGAGATCAACGAAGCGGAGGCGGGCATCAAGGTCCTTCGCTACGGCCTCGCCCCGGACAGCGCCGGGCCGGGGCTGCACCGGGGAGGACTTGCGACGGAGATGACCTTCCAGGCGTTCTCGCCCAACACGCGGGTCACCGCGCGGAACCGCGACCGCACCCGCTTCACCGGCTGGGGCATCGCGGGCGGCCGCGCGGGAGCGCCGTCCCGGTTCATCCTGAACCCCGGCACCAACCGGGAGGTCGACCTCGGGAATACGGACATCCTCACCATCGGCCCGGGCGACGTGATCCACGTCACCTGCGGGGGCGCGGGCGGCTGGGGAGATCCGCTGGAGCGCGAGCCGGACACGGTGCTCCTCGACTGGCGCCGGGGTTGGGTGACGACCGAGCACGCCCGCGATGCCTACGGGGTGGTGATCGCGGACGGGGCGGTGGACGAGGACTCGACGGGCACCCTTCGCGCCGCCCGGGCGAACGGGGGCAACGGGGCGAGCGGCGGGAACGGCGGCAACGGCAGCTTCTACGACGTCGGCGCCGAGCGGCGGGCCTTCGAGGAGGTCTGGACGGAGGAGAACTACGCCGCGCTCACCGAGTGCCTGGCGCGCCTCCCCGTCCACTGGCGGTTCTACGCCAAGCACCGGATCTTCGCCACCGTCGAGCGGACGGATCCGGGCGAACGGCGCGGCGACGGCTCGGAGGTGCGCCGCGCCTTCGACGCCCTCTGCACCGAGTTCCCGCAACTTTCGGAGGCGGCCCCTACCCCCGCCTGACCGCCGGAACCGCCGAAGCGTTCCGGAGCCGTTGCCGGACGCGGCTTCCAATTCGTCTCGGTACCTCCGGAGACCGTGCCAGGGCGACCGTGCCTCGCCATCCGGAACCGCGCGCGGGCAGGGATGCCCGCGCCACGGGAGGGGCGTCGCTCCCCGGAGGCGCGCGGGCGCGGTCAGCGTGAGAGGAAGTCGTAGCGGCCTTCGGCGGCGGGGACCGGGCTCTCGGGGAGGCCGAGCTCGCGGCGCACGAGGTTCACGCCCCGCGAGAGCGACACCATCTTGTAGAACGCGTGCATGCGGCTCATCCCCTGCCGGCCGAAGCCGCAGTCGGTGCTGACGAGGAGCCGCTCCGGGGGGATGTGCTCGAGGGCGCGACGAACGAGGGCGGCCACCTCCTCCGGGGTCTCGACCTGCAGGGTGCGGTGGGTGACGCCCCCGATGCAGATTTTCTTGCCGGCGCCGATCGCCGCCGCAATCTCGGGCAGCTCGGCGCCGCCGTTGTCTGCCGTCTCGAACGTCAGCACGTCGACGTCGAGCCGGTCGAGGTACTCGAGGATGGGCCGGTAGCGGTAGTTCGCCTCGATCTTCTGCGCGAGCGGGTTGCCCCAGCAGGTGTGGCACCAGACCTCAAGCCGGTCGCGGAGCCCCTTCACCTCCCGGTTGAAGGCATCGACGTACTCGTCGAGAGAGATCTCCCAGTCGCTCCCCTCGACGAAGTGCAGGCACGGCTCCTCCACCTGGAGGATCTCGGCGCCTGCGTCCGCGACGGCGTGGTACTCCTCGTTGAGCGCGGCCGAGAAGGCCATGACCGCTTCGAGCGGAGCGTCGTAGTAGGCGTTTACCGCGACCTTGTGGACCATCTGGCCGCAGCACGAACCGATCTTGACCGGCCGGTCGGTCAGCCGCTGCGCGGCTCTGAAGACCGCGTCGTACTGGAGCGAGCCCCGGCCGACCTCACCCAGAACGCGCGCGGGAAGGCGTGCCTCCATGACCTCGTGCAGGATGTCCCCCGCCACGTTCACGCGCGCCACCCCGGCTTCGGCGGGAACCCCCGCTCCCCTCCCTCCCTCGGGCCTCGCGGCCCATTCCGAGCCTCCGTGGCGCATGCCGATGTCGCCGAGACCATCCATGCGCTCGAACAGGTACCCGAACCAGGCACGGCCCCCGATGTCGGTGTCGAATCGCATGTCGCCGTCGGTCACGATGTCGAGCCCGGCGCGAACCTGGTCGTTCACGAGCGCCGCCACCGCGTCGAAGTACTGCTCGCGATACCGGTAGTCGCTGCCGATCGCCTCGAGGAACGCACGGCCGCGCAGGTTCTCGACGAACCAGCCCGGGCGCGGCAGGGAGCCGGTGATCGTGGTCGCGAGGGGGCGATCTCTGGTGACGGTGTACATGAGGCCGTTCTCCAACTGGCGGGCCGCCGGTCCTCGTTTCAGCGCCCTGGGGGTGGAACCGTCCTGCGGGAGCACGCGCGCCGATCTGCACGCAAACGACCCGTTCGCGGGTTCGTCTCCCCTTGCGTTGCGCTCAAACCGCCCACTGGAACCCGTCGACGGTGATCGCCTGTCCGGTGATGTAGTTCGGCTCGACGGTGGCGAGGAACGCGGCCACCTCGCCGATGTCCGCCGGCGTGCCGAGCCGGCCGAGGCAGATGCCGCCGATGAACTCCGCCGACCGCGCCTCGAGCATCGAGGCGGTGAGCTCGGTCGCGATCGCGCCGGGGCAGATCGCGTTCACCGACACGGCGGGGCCGAGCTCCTTGGCGAGCGCGCGGGTCATCCCGAGGATCCCCGCCTTCGCGCCCGCATAGGCGAACTTGCTGACCGCCCGCGTGACCCCGCCGCTGTGGGCGCTCACCGAGGAGATGTTGATGATGCGCCCCGCACCGCTCGCCAGCATCGACGGGGCCACCGCCCGGCACCAGTTGAAGCAGCCCTTCATGTGCACGTCGATGGTCCGGTCCCATTCGTGCTCCTCGATCTCGAGCAGGCCCTTCGGCATCGGGGTGCCCGCGTTGTTGACGAGCACGTCGATGGCCGCTCGCCCCTCGAGCACCTCGCCAACGACTTCCCGCGCCCGGCCGTGATCGGCGACATCGGCGATGAAACCCCGCGCCGCCACGCCATCGCGGCCGAATTCCCCCACCGTCGCCTCGAGCTCGCCTTCCAGCACGTCGACGAGGACGAGGTCGAAGCCCCGCCGGCCGAGCGCTTCCGCGCAGCCCTTCCCGATGCCGCGCGCCCCGCCGGTCACCACCGCGACCGGCCGCCGTGTCTTCCTGTCGTTCATGCCGCGTCCTCGTGCTCGAATCCCCGCCATCCGTGAATCGTGAGGGCGACTTCGTTCACCCTGCCGACTCCGTGCCGCAGGCCGCGGGCGAAGCCCGGCTCGCCGGAGCGCGTCGCTACGGCGTATACGGCTGGTTCCGCCTCTCCGTCCAGGGCTCTTCGAACGGGGTCATGAACCGGTTCGTCATCGCCACCTTGCTCGTGTACCACCGTCCGTCCCGGCGGACGTATTCGTCGTCGAGGGTGGCGGAGAGGAAGACGGCCTGGTCCGACTCCTCCAGAGTCGCGACCTCCCAGATCACCCACGAGCCGGTCGCGGTCTCGCCGTGCACCTCGATGAGCGGATTCATGTACATGTGGACGGAGAATCTCCACGGGGTGGCGCGTAGGAACTCCCAGATCGCCGTCTTCCCCTCGAAGCGCCCGAAGAGGCCGTTGTCCCAGATCGCGTCCTCGGTGAACACCGAGACCTGATCCCGGGCGATCCGGTCGATCTCGTCCTGGGGCTTGCGCCGGTGGTCTTCGGTGTACTTCGCGTCGGCGCACAACGCGTAGTGCGCCTTCATCCGCTTGATCTCCTCGATGGCCTCGAGCCGTCGAATCCGTTCCTCCAAACTCGCCATTCCCGGGTTTCCTGTCCTCTCTTTCCGCCTGCCCTTGTCGGCGCGGGCTCCAATACGGCTCAGTTCCGGGCCGGAACGCACATCGGGTCGGCGAGACTCCGTGCGCGGGTCGCCGCAGACACGGGTTAAAGGTAGATGGCGCGGACGATGTCGTCGTGCGACCCCTCGATGTTGGCGGTGGAGCCGGCGTCGATGACCTGGCCGTCCCGGAGGATGAGGTAGCGGTCGCTGATCTCGAGGGCGAGCCGCATGTTCTGCTCGACCAGCAGCATCGTGACCCCGTCCTCCTTCATCCGGTGCATGATGCTCGCGATCTCCTCGACGAAGCGCGGCGAAAGCCCGCCCGACGGTTCGTCGAGAAGGAGGATCCGGGGCTGGCTCATCAAGGCCCGGCCGAGCGCAACCATCTGCTGTTCGCCGCCCGACATCGTGCTGACTTGCTGCTCGCGCCGGTCCCCGAGGCGCGGAAAGTACTCGAACGACTGCTCGAGCCCGAGGCGCTCGTCGCCCCGGATGATGCAGCCGAGCCTGAGGTTCTCCTCGACCGTGAGATCGCCGAACAGGTCGCGGGCCTGGGAGACCTGCACCACCCCGCGCCGAAACGTCTCGTGCGGCGCCTGGCCTTGAATCGGACGGCCGTCGAGCTCGATCCGGCCCTTTGTCGGCCGCAAGAAGCCGCTGATCGTGTTCAGGATCGTCGACTTTCCGCTCCCGTTGGCGCCGAGCAGCGAGACGATTTCGGCCTCGTCGACGTGCAGGCTCACGCCCCGCAGCACGACGTTGCTGCCGTAGCCGGCCTCGACGTCGGTCACCCTGAGCCGTGCGTCAGCGTCCAAGGTAGGCCTCGAGGACTTCGCGGTTCTGGCGGACCTCCTCGGGAGGGCCCTCGGCGATGAGCTCGCCGTTGTTCAGCACCATCAGCGTGTCGCAGACCGTCATCACGAACTCGATCGCGTGCTCGATGAGGATGACGGCGATCTTCTCCTCCTCGACGAGCCTGCGGATGATCTTCATGAGCTCCTCGCGCGCCGGCGGCGCCAGCCCGACCGCGGGCTCGTCGAGGAGGAGGAGCGGAGGGTCCGTCGCGAGTGCCCGCACGATCTCCACCATGCGCTGCTGTCCGCCGGAGAGGTCACGCGCCCATTGGTCGGCGACGTGGGGGATGCCCATCATCTCGAGCAGCTCGCGCGCCCGGCGGGTGCCGTTCTTCTCGGCCGTCTTCGCGCCCCGCGTGCCCAGCAGCAACCCCCCGAACGAGCTCGGGATCCGGGTGTGGAGCCCGGCGAGGATGTTCTCGAGCGCGGTCAGCTCCCCGAACAGGCCGCCGTTCTGGAACGTCCGGCGGACCCCTCGGGCGGAGATCTCGTGCGGGGTGAGGGCGTGGATCGGCTCGCCCTGGAAGTGGACCGTCCCTCCGGTCAGCGGCTCCTCGCCCGCGATCGCCTTGAACAGGGTCGTCTTGCCCGCCCCGTTGGGCCCGATGAGGGCGCGCACCTCGCCGGGCTCGGCGTCGAAGCTCACCCCGTTTACCGCGGTGAGGCCGCCGAACCGGACGCTCGCGCCGCTCACTTCGAGCAGGGCCATGTCAGTCCTCCCGGAGGTACCGATCCTTGAAGATCGGATGGACACTCGCAAGGAGGCTCGCGAGGACGCGCGGCAGGTACAGGATGACGAGCACGATCAAGATTCCGAACATGAGCTCCTCTATCCCGGGCTATTCCCGTAAAAGCTCCGGGGTCGCGGTGATGAGGGTCGCCCCGAGGATGGAGCCGACGAGGCTTCCGAGACCTCCCACCATGATGATCGCGAAGTGCAGGATGAGCTGCACGAGATCGAACGATTCGGGTGAGAGATGGCCGACGAGGGCGGCGTACATCGCCCCGCCGACCCCGACGACGAACCCGCTCAACGCGAACGCGAGCACGAAGTAGCGCCCGGTCGGAACCGCCATCGCCGCCGCCGCCCGCTCGTCGTTCTTGATCGAGAGGAAGGCGCGGCCGATCCGCGACTCGAGGATGCGGCTCACCGCGACCACCACGACGACGACGATGACGATGAAGACGTAGAACTTCTGGGTCTCGGTCTCGAGCACCCAGCCGAAGAGCTCCGGGGGCGGCACCGTGAGCCCCATGGAGCCGCCGGTGAGTTCCGGGGTCCGGATGTAGGACCAGCGCATGAGCTCCCCGAACGCGAGGGTCATGATGGCGAGATAGAAGAGCCGCACCCCCCGCAGGGCCGGAATGCTCGCCGCGCAGCCCGCGATCGCGCCCGCCACCCCGGCCGGAATGACGGTGAGCCACCACGGCATGCCGAGCTGGGTGGTGAAGATGCCGGAGGCGTAGGCGCCGATGCCGAAGAACGCGACGTTCGAGAAGGCGAGCTGGCCGAGGTTCCCGACCACGATGTTGAAGCCGACTCCGACCACCACGTAGACGAGGATCAGGTTGACGACGTACTGATGGTACGGGTTGACGAACAGCGGCAGCGTGAGCGCGGCGAGCGGAAGCAGCCAGAAGACGGAGCGCGAGAGCTTCATCGGACCGCGGCGGAGATTCGATTCGGGCTCACGGGGCGAGTGGCCGGGCGCCCCGCGTCAGATCCGGAGCGTCGCATGCTGGCCGAAGAGCCCGCGCGGACGGACGAGGAGCACCACGATGATCACGAGATAGCAGGTGATGTCGATGAACGCGGTCGACACGTAGGTGCCGAGCACCTTCTCCAGGATCCCGATGATGATCCCCCCGATGACCGCCCCGTAGAGCGAGCCGAACCCGCCGAGGGTCATCGCGGCGAAGCCCCGGAGCAGGGTCCACACCCCGGCGTCCGGGTCGAGCACGAGGATGAGGCCGAGCATCACGCCGCCGAGCGCCCCGAGCGCGCACCCGACCCCCCAGATGAGGTTGTTGTAGAGCCGCACGTTGATCCCCACGAGCGAGGCGCCCCGCTGGGTCTGGAACATGGCTTGCACGATCCGGCCGAAGCGCGTCTTCGAGAACACGATCCAGCTCACGACGAGCATGACGATGACCACGACGCAGAACGTGATCTCGTCGAGGGTCATGACGGTGTTGAACGCGAAGAAGAACTGCTCCTCGAACGGACGCGGCATCTTCGCCATCTCGGAGCCGTACTCGAGCCGTACGAGCCCTCGCACCGAGTAGCCGATGGCGATGGCCATCATCGCGAGGCTCAGGTGCGGCCCGGTGATGATCGGCCAGATGAACGCCCGGTGAAGGAGATACCCGAAGCCGAACAGCGCGGCGAGGGACAGGATCAGCGCGGGAATGAACGGCAGGGTCACGTGGACCATGAATATCAGGACCATGTAGGCGCCCGCCATGACGAGGTCGCCGTGCCCGAAATTGACCACCGTCGTCGCGCGGTAGAGGATCGTCATCGAGAGAGCGATCAGGGCGTACAGCATCCCGATCGCGATGCCGCTCACCACGAGCTGCGGCAGCAGTGCCAACATGCCTTGACTCCTCTCGCGGCTACCGGCCCGGAAGTCTACGATTGGGCCGGGGGTCGGGCCAGGTTCGCAAGGCGGTTTCGTGAACGATACGCCGGGGCAACCTTCAAGTCCTTCGCAGAACGGGAGACCCGCCTGACCGCCGCGTGAAGCGGGCGGGCGCCGCGCGCACGGCGCCCGCCCGCTTCATCGCGCCGCGAGTCCGGCGCGCCTAGTGAAGGGGCTGACCGTACGCGGTGAAGATGATCTCGTTCCCGTCCTCGTCGAGCCCGTTGAAGTACATGTCGCTGATCCCGACGTGCTGATCGGCGGTGATCGTGACCGAGCCGGCCGAGACGTTGTTGTCGAAGCTGCGCAGCGACTCGATCGCCGCCATGTAGCTCTCTCGGGTGAGGTCGCGCCCGGCGCGCCGGAAGCCTTCCACCACGCCGACCCCGTTCATCATTCCGAAGTAGTAGAAGTGGGTGGGGTCGCCCTCCTTCGGCAGCTCGTCCTCGGTGAGGTACTTGACGAGGATCTGCCGGGCCCACTCCAGTGCCGGCGCGCCGATCTTGTCCTTGTACAGGTGACCCTGGAAGAAGACGCCGTTCACCGCGTCGGGGTTGCCGACCTGCTGCACGACCTGCCCGAAGTCCGCCCCGAGCGCACCGATGACGGGCGCGCCGAGCTGGTACTTGTGGGCGTCCTTGAGGAGCACGACGAGCTCGGGCTGGTAGAGGCAGCCGAGCACCCCGTCGACCCCCGCCGCCTTGATCTGCAGCACCTGGGCGGTGGCGTCGGTCGACCCGCGCTCCATGGCGGTGTCGAGCACGACCTCGCCGCCCTGCGACTCGATGTAGTCCTTCGCCGGATCGCAGTAGCCGCGCGCCCAGTCGTTGGTGTGGGCGACGATCGCGACCTTCTTCGCATCGGGCTTCGTCATGATGAACTTGCCCATCGTGAGTCCGCTGAAGTAGCCGTTGGGGGTCACGTGGAACATGTACTCGGGCGGCGCCCCGTCGCCGCCGGAGCCGACCGATCCGGTGATCTTGGGGTTGGCGGAGACGCCGCTCCAGATCATGCCTTCCTGGACGAAGGTCGGCTTGGCCGCCATCGCGACCCCGCTGCACGGATTGACGGTGATCATGAAGACCTTCTCGTCGTGCACCATCTTCTTCGCGGCGGCGATGCCCTTGGCCTCCGCACACGCGGTATCGCCGAAGATGATCTCGAACTTGCGGCCGTATACCCCACCGAGGTCGTTGATGTAGCGCATGTAGGCGGCCGAGCCGTAGTTGAGCGGGTTGAAGATGGCCGCCTTGCCGGTGAAGGGGCCGATGTTGCCGATCTTGATGGTCGTGTCGGTCACGCCGCGTTCCTCGGCGCCCGCGATTCCCGATGCGGCGGCGAATGCGAACGCTGCCGCCACGGTTTGAAGGGTCTTCCGTTTCGTGCCCATTCGGGTCTCCTCGTGAACTCGATTTCTGGCAAGTCTGTGCGCCGTCTGGCGCCTTCGCACCGTTTTCCGCGCCCGTGCATTGTCCGCCGGTACGGGAATGGGGGCTTCGGAGTCAGTATACGGCCACTCCGCATCATCCGAGATGGTATGGGGCAATGCAACTCCGCGGGACCCGGCTCGCCTGCGGTCGCGACCTCCGCTCCGAGCGGGCTCGGGAGAAGCGGAGCGGGAGATCGCCCTAGCCGAAGATCTCGCGAAAGCGCCCGACGCAGGCGTGGAACCCGTCCTCGAAGGTGCCGCCGTCCGGCCGGTAGACCGCTTCGAGGGAGATGGCCCCGGTGTAGCCGATGCGCGCGAGCCACTCCGCCATCGGTGCGAGCGACGGCGCGAGCTGGCCGGTTCCGAGCTCGCATACCCGCAGGTGGGCGGCCGGCATGTCGGCGACCACATCCTTGACGTGCAGGTGTCCGAGGGCGGCACCGTCGCCGAGGGCCTCGATCCCGAGCGGGTGGGGCGGCTCGCTCGCGAACATGCAGTTGGCGGGGTCCCACAGCACCTTGAGCCGCTCCGACCCGATCTCGTCGACCAGGCGCCGGCCGGTCGTGGCCGAGCAGATCGTGCCCCCGTTCCCGGTCTCGACCACCAGGGTCACCCCTTCGCGCTCGGCCATTTCGACGGCGGGGAGCACCAGCGCCTTGAGGCCCGCCCAGGCTCCGTGGGCAACGTTCCACTGGTCCGCGCCGTTGTCGCCGAAGAGGATCATCTCCCGGCGCCCGGACATGATCCGCACGACGTCGCAGTCGAGGCGGTGGGCGAGGTCGATGCAGCTCGCGAGCTTGTCGAGCTGAGCGCGGTGCTCGTCTCCTCCGGGCTCGGCCTCGCGCACGAGGAGCCCGCCGAAGACGTGCCGGGAGACGCACGAGACCGGCATCCCGGCCTCGCGGACGAGGCCGACGACCCGCCTCGTCTCGTCCTCGTCGAAGTCGCCGACCTCCCGCTCCCCCACGAACTGAAGCTCGACCTCGTCCAGCCCCGCCTCGCGCGCGACCCGGAGCGCGTGGCCGAGGTCGCGGCTGATTCCGTCGGAGATGACACCGAGACGACTCATGGTTCTCTCCTCCACACCTATCGGTGCGTGCTTTGCGTCGGCCCGGGCGAGCCTATCAGACCGGCGCGCCTATCAGAAGGGAGCCCGGATCGGGCTGAACGAATCAGATCGGGCCGGACCGGACTGGACCGGGCCGCCGGGCTGGACCGGATCGGTTCCCGCCGGACCCTCCCGGGGCTCCACGCCCGGCCCGGCCCGGCCGCCGCCGGCGACACCCGTTCACGATACGATCGGCCTCATGGGAGCGGGGATCCGGAAACCGTACGACGACGTGGTGGTGACCGCGCCGGTCACCGTTCCCTACGAGCGCTATTCCATCCGCAGCGCCCACTGGTTCCTCGGGCGCTCGCTCGCCGAGCTCCTTTCCCGCTCAGGCCTCGCGAAGGACGAGGTCGACGGAGCGTGCGTCTCGAGCTTCACCCTTCCGCCCGACAGCGCGATCGGCCTCATGCAGTACCTCGGGATGTCGCCCCGCTGGCTCGACGCGATCAACCTCGGCGGGGCGTGCGGAGTGGTGGCCCTTCGCCGCGCCGCCCGGGCCGTGCAGTCCGGCGACGCGGGGGTGGTCGCGTGCATCGCGGGCGACACCAACCACGTCCACTCCTTCCGCCACAACGTCTCGAACTTCAGCCAGTTCGCGCGCGACGCGGTGTATCCCTATGGCTCGGGCGGCCCGAACGCGAGCTTCGCGTTCCTCACCGACTACTACATGCGCCACTACGGGGCGACCCGGGAGGACTTCGGCAAGCTCTGCATCGCCCAGCGCGAGAACGCGCTCCGCTTCCCGCTCGCACTCATGAAGCGGCCGCTCACCATGGAGCAGTACCTCGGCGCGCGCCTCATCGCGGAGCCGCTCCGTCTCTTCGACTGCGTCATGCCGTGCGCGGGCGGGGAGGGCTTCCTCGTCATGCGCCGGGAGCGGGCGGACGACCTCGGCCTCCCGCACGCCCGCATCCTCGGGACCATCGAGCGCCACAACGCGTTTCCGGACGACCCCATCCAGATGCGGGGCGGCTGGGCGCTCGATCGGGACGATCTCTACGCGATGGCCGGCGTCGGACCGGACGATGTCGATGTTCTCCAGACCTATGACGACTACCCGGTCATCTCGCTCATGCAGATGGAGGACCTCGGGTTCTGCGCCAAGGGGGAGGGGCCGGACTTCGTGCGCGATCGGACGTTCACCTTCGACGGCGACTTTCCCGTCAATACCTCCGGGGGCCAGCTCTCGGTCGGACAGGCCGGGATCGCGGGGGGGTATCTCGGCCTCGTGGAAGCGGTGCGGCAGGTCACCGGAGAGGCGCTCGGCGCGGCGGTGCCGGGGGGGGCGGAGGTCGCGCTCGCCTCGGGGTTCGGGATGATCAACTACGACCGGGGGCTCTGCTCGGCGGCCGCGATACTCGCCGCGGCCTGAATCCGCGCCGCCGGCCGGTTCGCATCGGTTCCGGCCCCCCCGCCGGGCCTTGGGGGCGCAAGGCGGGAGGCGACGAACCCCGCCCGCCGGGCGGCGGGCGGGGGTTCGCGTTTCCGTCTCATCGGCCGGCGGACGGCAGCGCCGCCCGCCGGCCGATGGTCAGTCTCCCAGCGTCTTGCTCAAGCCACCCGACTTGAGCCGCTGCTCCTGGTCCGCGAGGGCCTGGTTCTCGCTGCCGAGCTGCCGGATGTGCCAGACGATCCAGTACACGACGCCGATCAGCACGAACAGCCATTCCGCGCCGACGAATGGGTAGATCGGGCCGATGTCCGCAATGTTCCCGGCCCAGTTCTCGAAGTTGCCAGTAGACATGGTCGCGTTCTCCTCCCGTTGCGCCTACCCGAGCCGGGCCGCGCGTTCCTTCTCGGCTTCGACGATGGCCGCCTCGTCCGCCTCCACCTCGGCGCGGACGGTGGCATCGAGACCGGCGATCTCCACCGCCTCCGGGATCCGAAGGATGCCGCAGTTCCTGAGGATGAGGGCGATGATCCAGCCCGGGAGGAACCCGAGCACGCCGAACATGATGATCGCGCCCACGATCTGGCCGAGCGGGTTGATGGTCGCGTAGTCGGGGTTCGGCGAGGAGGGATAGCCCCACAGCACGAAACCGGCGATGACGACCCCGAAGAATCCCGCGTAGCCGTGCACCGCGACCGCGCCGACCGCGTCGTCGACCTTGAACCGGCGCTCGACCCAGCCGTGCATCTTGTACATGAAGATGACCCCGACGATCGCGATGATCATCGCCTGGATCGGGTGGTAGAGGTCGTTGCCGGCCGATGCGGCGATGATGCCCGCGAGACCCGCGCTGTACGTCCAGAACGGGTCGCCCTTCGAGATCCAGTAGCCGGCCAGCAGACCGCCGGACAGCGACATGAGGAAATTGAAGGTGATGGCGCTCAGGGTGGTCGGCCCCAGGTAGATGTTGGTGGCCGAGTAGAACACCTCGTCCCCCGCCTGGACGTCCCACATGGGAACGTTGCAGGCCACGTAGAAACCCCAGAAGCCGGTATAGATGAGGAAGAGCCCGATCGCGACCAGCCAGGGGTTGCGGGGGTGGATGTTGCGGGGCGTTCCGTCGGCCGCGAACTTCCCGATCCGGGGGCCGAGGACCACCAGGATGCCGAGCGCGAACCCGCCCGCGATGGCGTGGATGACCCCGGAGGCGTATGCGTCGTGGTAGCCGAGGAGCTGGACCATCCAGCCGTCCGCATGCCAGCCCCAGGCCGCGTCGATGATCCAGAACACCGAGCCGATGGCGACGGCGAGGATCCAGAACGCCCCGGATCGGATCCGCTCGATCACCGAGCCGGACACGATGGATGCCGCGGTCCACGAGAAGAGCAGGAACGCGGCCCAGAACACGCCGTTGATGCGTGCCCATCCGTTCTCCGCGTCAGCCGCTCCGCCCATGTGCGCACCCATCACTTCGCTCCAGGGAACGGCGTGGGGCGCCTCCACCAGGCCGCCGGTAAACCCGGGGCCGTTGGGCAATGCGAAGTAGATCCACCACCCGAAGAAGAAGAACGTTATGGTCACCAGGGGGATGAGCATGGTGTTCTTCATCAGGGTGTGCATGTGATTCTTGTGCCGGGACGCACCTACCTCGTACATGCAGAACCCGACGTGAATCAGGAACATGATCACGACCGTGAGCCAGTAGTAGAACTCCGTGAAGATCGTGACCAGGGATGTCAGTTGGTCGGTCATCTCTCACCTCGCGCAAGTGGAAAGCCGAGTCGTCACGTGCTTTTCAATTCCGTTCTTGCCCTTCTTCAACCGCCCGAGTATGGCCCAACATCAAAGTGCGGGCAAACCCGCGCAATCACGAAATTCCCGTTTTCAAGCCATATCATGAACATGTACATGGGTTTTCGGAAACGTTCCCGATAGTCGGCGGCGCCGTTTCGACCGGGACGGTTCCCGGCCGTTTCGCCCCGCGGTCCGGGGGCGGGCGCTGCGGGATCGGTGCGTACGGCGATACACTGGCGCCATGACCACGCCGCTCCCCCGCCCCAAGCGCAAGGACCCCATCAAGCGCACCCGCCTTCCGGCCCTCCCGCCGGCGCCCCGAAGCCGTGAGGCCCTCGGCCTCACTGCGGTCGCCGCCGAGGGCCGGTTCGCGCTCCAGCGCTGCGAGGACTGCGGGCGGGTCCAGTATCCGCCGCGCCAGCTCTGCGGCGGTTGCCTCTCGGGGGAGCTCGCGTGGCGGGACGTTCCGGCCGGCGGCACCCTCGTCGCCGGCACCACCCTTCACCACAGCAACGACGTGTATTTCCGCGAGCGTCTCCCCTGGCGGCTCGGGCTCGTGGGCCTCGACTGCGGGCCGGCGATCGTCGCCCACGTCATGGAGGACTGCCGCACCGGGGAACGCGTGCGCATGTCCGTGCGCCTCGATCGGAGCGGGCGCGCGGTCATGCTCGCCATGCCCCCCGGGAAGGAGCTGCCGAACATGGACGACGACCTGGAGCTGCGCGAGACCACCTGCCACCCCCGGCACCGCCGGGTGCTCGTGACCAACGGAAAGACCCCCGCGGGGCAGGCCCTGGTGCGGGCGATGGTCGCGGCGGAGGCGCGCGAGGTGTACGTCGGGAACCCCGATGCGTGGCACCCGAGCCCCGAGCTCGCAGCCCTCGCCGAGCTTCCCGGGGTCACCGTCTTTCCCCTCGACGTGACGGACGCCCGCTCGGTGCACGAGCTTGCGGGCCGGATCGGGGCCAAGGTCGAGATCCTCGTCAACAACGGCTATCACCTGCGCCCGGGGGGGATCCGGGGGCGAAAGGACGTCAACACCCCGCGGGCGGAGATGGACATCCATTATTTCGGTCTGCTGCGCCTCGCCGCGGAGTTCGGCCCCGTCCTTCGCGACCGGGGCGCGGACGGACCGTTCGGCGCCTGCGCGTGGGTCAACGTGCTGTCGATCTGGGCGCTGGTGAACAACCCGGCGTTCGCCACCTGGTCCGCGTCGCTCGCGGCCGCGCATTCGCTCTCGCAGTGTCTGCGCACGGACCTCCTCGAGGGCGGGGTGAAGGTCGTGAACGTGTTCCCGGGTCCGATCGAGGACGAGTGGCAGCAGTTGCTGCCGCCGCCCAAGCTCACCCCGGAGGGGCTGGCGAACGCGGTGGTGAAGGCGCTCGAGGACGGGGTGGAGGACGTCTATCCAGGGGCGGTGGCGCAGGAGATCCACGCCCGGTTGCGCGAGAATCCGAAGGAAGTCGAACGGGAGCTGTCGTTGTGAGCGAGGTTGCAGAGCAGGCCGCGACGCGAGCCGCGGCCGAGGCCGGGGCGGGGACTCCGGAATCCGCGAAGACCCTTGCCCGGTTTCTCGCCGACCTGGTGGCGGGCCGGATCCGGGTCATCGACCTCACCGAGACCCTGGAGCCGGGGTTCCCGACCATCGTCCTGCCGCCCGAGCTCGGCCAGTGCTGGCCGTTTCGCATCGAGGAGATCTCGCGCTACGACGAACGCGGCCCCGCCTGGTACTGGAACAACTTCTCGTGCGGGGAGCACACCGGGACCCACTTCGACGCCCCGATCCACTGGGTATCCGGAAAGGAGCTGCCGAACAACGCCACCGACACCATCCCGGTCGAGAACTTCATCGCCGAAGCGTGCGTGCTCGACTGCTCGCGCGAGTGCGGGGAGGACCCCGACTTCCTCCTCACGATCGACTTCGTGGAGGCGTGGGAGGCGGAGCACGGGGAGATCCCGCCCCGGGCGTGGGTGTTCATGCGCACCGACTGGTCGAAGCGGCGCGACCCCGTCGCCTACCTCAACATGCTCGAGGACGGGCAGCACACCCCGGGGCCGGACGAGCACGTGGTGCCGTGGCTCATCGCGAAGCGCGACGTGCTCGGCTTCGGCACCGAGTCGGTGGGGACCGACGCCGGGCAGGCCATCCACTTCTCCCAGCCCTTCCCCTGCCACTACTACATGCACCGCAACAACCGCTACGGCCTGCAGTGCATGACCAACCTCGACCTCCTGCCGCCGCGCGGGGCGGTGATCCTCGCCGCGCCGCTCAAGATCGAGCAGGGCTCGGGGAGCCCGACCCGGGTGCTCGCCCTCGTTCCCGGTTCCGCCGCCGCCGACTTGCCGGGCTGACGGTCCAGATCGCGGCGCGACCGGACCGGGGGGGAGGGGTCAGAACGTCCGGTCCCAGCCGGCGAGAAGGGTCAGGCCCGGCTCGGCGTCGGCGATATGTCCGGGGTTGCGCGTCCAAGCCGCTCCCAGCCGAAGTTCGCCGCCAGCCACTTCCTTTCGGTGCCAGCGCGCTTCGACGTCGATCTGGCGGCCGGAGGGGGTGAGATCGACGGTCAGCGCGTCGCGCAGGACATCGCCGCGCTTCCTGCGACCGACGGGTACGGACAGGCTGGCCCGGCCGTCTTCGACCCGGAGCGGCTGCGAGACCGACAACCGGAAGCTGCTGTCGTCTCCGACCGGCCGGGTCGCGCTCACCGCGAACGTGCTCGTGGTCAACGGTGAGACGTCGGTCAGGAGACCTCCGTCCAGACTTGGGGTCGCCACTCCGACCTCGGTCGCGCCGGCCACGCGCCAGCCCGCGATGTCCGTCTCACTCTCCACCCCGGCAAATGCGGCATGGGACGTCAATCGGCCGAACGCGCCTTGCGCGGAGGTCCCGAGCATCGTCTCGCGCTCCGCGAGCCATCCGGCGCGAAGAGCGAGTGCCGCTCCGGACGGCCGCCACCGCAAGGCACCGCCGAGGGCGGGCTCCACGCGGTCCATGCCGAGCGTGGAGAAGGCGGTGAGCAGGAGATGGTCGTTTCCGACGAGGCTCAGCGCCGATGCCCGCTCCGCAAGCGACAGGTGTCCGCTCCCGGCCCGCGCCGACGTCGCGAGGAATCCGAACTGCAGCGGGTTCGGTTCCGCCCAAGAGAGACTTGGCTCGAGCCCTTCCGGCCAATTTGGAAACGCGAGCGCCGGGACTCCGAATGCGTGCGAGTGGGGGGTAGGCGCCATGAAGTCGCGGAGCCGCTCCGCCATCGAGGGGCCTTCCGGGGCGGACGCGAAGTCGCCAAGCTCGAACCAGAACGGCGCGCCCAATGCATCGAAGGCGGCAATCTCCCGACCCGCAAAGGCTCGCGAGAACCCGTCGCCCACCGCGCCGCCGAGGCTGAGTCGGGTGTCCGCCAGGGCGCTGCCGACGCCGCCCACCGTTCCGCCGAGGGCGAACCGGGACCCGCCGACGGGCGACGTTGCGGTGCCGAGGTCCATCATTCCGTGGCCGTAGATCGACTGGTCGGCGTAGATCCCCTCGCGGTTCGCGGTCACGAAGAGTCGCGTGACGAGGTCGGTGTTGGGGAGCTGGTTTCGGAACTGGTGCTTCATCAACGCGAGACCGCCGGTCACCATCGGGGCCGCGACGGAGGTGCCCGATGTGGTTACGACCCCCCGGAACCCCGGGGTGTCCTCGTCGAAGGGACCGAAATAGGCGACCCGCACATCGTGGCCGGGGGCCGCGAGGCACCAGTCCGCCGCGATCCCGCAGCGATTGGAAAAATCGGCAATTCCGCCGTCCTCGCCGGTCGCGACGACCGCGATGTTGTGCCCCCGAAGGCTCTCGAAGTGCACGGCGAGGCCGGCGAGGACCTCGACCGACTCGGCTACGACCTTTCCATCAACGCACCAGGGTTCTTCGGAGGCGCAGTCATCTCCGTGCGCGTTGCCGGCGGCCCAGATGAAGATCGTCTTGTCGCGGGCATCCGCCTGCTCCATCGCGGCGATCGTATGCCCCAGGTTGTCGCGCAGTTCGGACCGGCGGTAGAGATCGACGAGGCCATTGAAGCCGAAGCTCAGGTTGAGAAAGTCGATGCGTTGCCCTTCATCGTTCCGCCAGTCGAGCACGTCCCGGAACAGAGCGGCGAAGCCGGCGTCCGACTCGTGCATCTCCGACGGCAGAATCGGCTCGTACGGCTCCGGCCCGCCCGAGCCGAGGGGGATCGCGAAGACGGCGAGCTCGGCTCCCCACGCGACTCCGTGCGGGACGTTGGTGTACCTGGGGTGCCGCGTCCCGGCAATCACGCTCGCGACCGCGGTTCCGTGGGAGAACCGTTCGCCGGTCTCGTTCTCCGCCTCGCCCACGAGCACCTCGGTGAGCTTCGTCCCCTCGAACAGGGGGTGCTCCTCGTCGATGCCGGTATCGATGACGCCCACCACCACGCCCTTGCCGGGCCGCAGGGGCTCCGTGGAGCCGTCGGCGAGCTCGAGATGGGCGTATGCCTCGTCCGCCCGGATCGCGGCGAGGCCCCATTGGCTGGAGAAGCCCGGATGGTCTCGATGGGTTTCCGCGAGCTCCGTCACCCGCGCCTCGTACTCGGCCTGCGGGATGCAGCCCTCGTCCCGGGTGTTGATGCACCGGGACCCGCCGGTACAGGCGGAAACGAACACGGCTGCGGCCAGCAACAGGGCCACGCTGGCGAGTGGCCGGAGGTCGGACGCCGTGGAAAGGGCGGACCGCAGACTCGTACCTCTCATGCCTCCGTTCGACCATCTGGAAAGCGGGGGGGAGGTGAGTCCAAGAATACCCCATCATCGGTCATGGCGGTTCGCGAGCCATCCCGTGCCAGCGGGGTTTCCCGCCACGGGGGAGCTTGGGGGCGGGCGTGCACAGGCGCGGGATGGCGGGACGCGGGCCGGAAGTGATATAAGCGCACGCTGGCAGGGGAGGGGCCGGTGCGCTCATGTGCGGAATCGTCGGACTCTACGCGAAGAATCCGGAGCTTCGCCCGCGGCTCGGCGAGCTGGTATCGCCCATGCTGGTCGAGCTTGGCGACCGGGGACCGGACAGCGCCGGGATCGCCTTCTATCGGCGTCCCGCGGGGAGCGGCGGCTCGAAGATCACCGTCCATCACGAGGATCCCGGGTACGACTGGGCGGCCCTGCGCGACGCGCTCGCGAGGGAGTCGGGCGCGGACGTGGACATGGAGGTGCGGGCGAGCCACGCGACGCTCGCCTGCGCGCTCCCTCCGGAGCGAGCCGAGCGGTGGTTCGCCGGTGAACATCCCGAGCTCCGGGTGATGAGCTCGGGGGACACGATCGAGCTCTACAAGGAGAAGGGGCTCCCGGAGGACGTGGTCGAGCGCTTCGGGTTCCGGGAGATCGACGGGACCCACGCGCTCGGCCACACCCGGATGGCGACCGAGAGCGCGGTCACGACCGAACACTCCCATCCGTTCTCGACGGGGCTCGATCTCTGTCTCGTGCACAACGGCTCGCTCTCCAACCACAACCGCCTGCGCGAGAAGCTTCGCCGCCGGGGGATCGCCTTCCAGACCGACAACGACACCGAGGTGGCGGCGGGCTATCTCACGTGGCGTCTTCACGAGGGCGACTCCCTCGACGAAGCGCTCGAAGCGTCCATCGACGACCTCGACGGGTTCTACACGTTTGCGGTCGCGACCCGGGACGGCTTTGCGGTGCTCCGCGACCCCATCTCCTGCAAGCCCGCGGTGCTCGCGGAGACCGGCGACTGGGTGGCCATGGCCTCGGAGTTCCGGGCCATCGCGCCACTCCCGGGCGCGGATCGGGCCGAGATCTGGGAGCCCACCCCCGGGCGGGTCTACCACTGGGGCGGAGCGCCCTCGTGAGCGCCACGCCGGAGCCGGTCGAATTCGACCTCGCGGGCGGCGACCGGCGCTCGCTCAACCGTTCGCTCCATCAAATTGGACACGACGAAGGCGCGCGCTGGCGTATCCGCAACCCCGGGGGCCGCCACGCCCTGTGCGTCGGGATGGCGGCGGAGGCCGAGCTCGAGATCCTCGGGCACGTCGGCTACTACTGCGCCGGGATGAACCGCTCCGCGAACATCGTCATCCACGGCAACGCGGGGCCCGGATTGGCCGAGAACATGATGTCGGGGTCGGTGCGCGTGAAGGGCGACGCCTCCCAGTCCGCCGGCGCGTCCGGGCGCGGCGGGCTCCTCGTGATCGAGGGGAACGCGAGCGCGCGCTGCGGGATCTCCATGAAGGGGATCGACATCGTGGTCGCGGGCTCGGTCGGGCACATGAGCGCGTTCATGGCCCAGGCCGGCCACCTGGTGGTCTGCGGCGACGCCGGCGCCGACCTCGGTGATTCCATCTACGAGGCGGTGCTGTACGTGCGAGGGACGGTCGCGTCGCTCGGTGCCGATTGCATCGAGAAAGACATGAGCAACGCGCACGTCGAGCGGCTCGGCGGCCTCCTCGCGGCGTCCGGGGTGGAGGCCGACGCGGCCGCGTTCCGGCGCTACGGCTCGGCCCGGCGGCTCTACAACTTCGACGTGGACCACGCGGATGAATACTGAGCTCGACTCCCCCCGCGACCGGCCGGGGTCCGCGCGATGAGCGGCGGATCGCCTCCCGGCTCGCCCCCCGATCGGCGCTGGCTCCGGGCGTCGGCCTCGTTCCCCGCGCCGGTCATCGCCGAGATCCACCGCGCCGCGGACGAGGGGGTGTACGACATCCGCGGCTTCGGCGCGAAGCGCCACCTCCCCACCTTCGACGACCTCCTGCTGCTCGGGGCCTCGATGTCCCGGTATCCGCTCGAGGGCTACCGCGAGAAGTGCGAAACCGCGGTCACCATCGGCACCCGCTTCGCCCGCCGCCCGATGGAGCTCGCGATCCCGATCACGATCGCGGGAATGAGCTTCGGCGCGCTCGGGGCGAACGCGAAGCGCGCGATCGGGATGGCCGCGACCGCGGCGGGGACGAGCACCACCACCGGGGACGGCGGGATGTCGCCCGAGGAGCGCGAGGCGTCGAAGCTGCTCGTCTACCAGGTGCTGCCGTCGCGCTACGGCGTCGACCCCGATCACCTCCGGGCGTGCGACGCCATCGAGGTGGTGGTGGGGCAGGGGGCGAAGCCGGGCGGCGGGGGCATGCTGCTCGGGCAGAAGATCACGGAGCGGATCGCGGGGATGCGGGACCTCCCGGTCGGGATCGACCAGCGAAGCGCCTGCCGGCACCCCGACTGGACGGGGCCCGACGACCTCGAGATCAAGATCCAGGAGCTCCGGGAGATCACCGACTGGGAGCTGCCGGTCTACGTCAAGGTGGGGGCGGCGCGGGTCGGGTACGACGTCGCCCTCGCGGTCAAGGCGGGGGCGGACGCGGTGGTCGTGGACGGAATGCAGGGCGGCACCGCGGCGACGCAGGACATCTTCATCGAGCACGCCGGGATTCCGACCCTGCCCGCGGTCCGCCAGGCGGTCGAGGCGCTCCGGGAGCTCGACATGCACCGCAAGGTGCAGCTCATCGTCTCGGGCGGGATTCGCCACGGGGCGGACGTCGCGAAGGCCCTCGCCCTCGGGGCGGACGCGGTGTCGCTTGGCACCGCCTCCCTCATCGCCCTCGGGTGCAACCGTCCCGACTACGTGGAGGACTACCACGCTCTCGGCACCGAGCCCGGCTTCTGCCACCACTGCCATACCGGCCGCTGTCCGGTCGGCATCACCACCCAGGATGCGGACCTCGAGACGCGGCTCAACCCCGAGCAGGGCGCGCGGCGACTTCGCAATTACCTCACCACGATGACCCTCGAGCTCCAGACCCTCGCGCGCGCCTGCGGCAAGAGCCACGTGCTCAACCTCGAGCCCGAGGACCTCGCCGCGGTCACCGTCGAGGCGGCGGCGATGGCCCAGGTGCCGCTCGCCGGCACCGACTGGATCCCGGGGCGTTCGCGGTAGCGGGGGCGGGAAGCGAGAATCCGGCCCCGGCGGCGCGCGCGGCCCCCGCCCGAACCGGCGGGCCGCTCCGGACCGGACGAACGACAGGAAATTCGGAGGCTTCAACCATGACCACGGACCTCGCCCAAGTCGCGAAACAGGAAGGGATCCGGTACTTCCTCATCTGCTTCGCCGACCTCTTCGGAACCCTTCGCTCCAAGCTCGTGCCGGCACGGGCGATCGGCGACATGCAGCGCGACGGGGCGGGCTTCGCGGGCTTCGCGGCGTGGCTCGACATGACCCCCGCGGACCCCGACATGTTCGCCATGCCGGACGCGGAGAGCCTCATCCGGCTCCCCTGGCGGCCCGAGGTCGCGTGGCTCCCGGCCGATCTGTGGATGAACGGGGTGGAGGTCGAGGCGTCGCCCCGCATCGTCCTCAAGCGCCAGATCGAGGCGGCGGCGAGGCGGGGCTGGGAGCTTCGCACCGGCGTCGAGTGCGAGTTCTTCCTCGTCAACGAGGACGGCAGCGCAATCTCCGACGGGCGGGACATCCAGGAGAAGCCCTGCTACGACCAGGGGGCGCTCATGCGCCGCTACGACGTCATCAGCGAGATCTGCGACTACATGGTGGAGCTCGGCTGGGACCCGTACCAGAACGACCACGAGGACGCGAACGGCCAGTTCGAGATGAACTGGGAGTACACCGACTGCCTCGGCACCGCCGACCGCCACGCCTTCTTCCGGTTCATGGTGAAGTCGGTGGCGGAGCGGCACGGGCTGCGCGCGACGTTCATGCCGAAGCCTTTCCTCGACCTCACCGGCAACGGATGCCACGCCCACGTGTCGCTCTGGGATGCGGCGGGGGAGCGGAACCTCTTTCTCGACGAGGGGGACGAGATGGGGCTCTCGGGGGTCGCCTACCACTTCCTCGGCGGGGTGCTGCACCACGCCGACACCCTGTGTTCCCTCTTCAACCCGACGGTCAACAGCTACAAGCGGATCAACGCCCCGGTGACCGCGTCGGGGGCCACCTGGTCGCCGAACGCGGTGAGCTGGTCCGGCAACAACCGCACCCACATGGTGCGGATCCCGGAGGCGGGGCGCTTCGAGCTTCGCCTGATGGACGGGGCGGTGAACCCCTACCTGCTGCAGGCGGGGCTCCTCGCCGCGGGACTCGACGGGATCGCGGCGGAGCGCGACCCCGGGCGGCGCCTCGACATCAACATGTACGCCGAGGGCGGCCGGGTTCGGGGGCTCAAGCGCCTGCCGCTCAACCTGCTCGACGCGATTCGGCTGACGCAGAAGAGCCGGACCCTCCGGGCGGCCCTCGGGGCCGAGTTCGTCGACAGTTACTGCAAGCTCAAGCTTGCCGAGTGGGACAGCTACGCTCGGCACCTCACCCAGTGGGAGCGCGACCACACCCTGGATGTGTAGCACGGCGTAGCGCGGCGTCGCCGCCCGCGCCCGGTCGGCGCGTGTTCCCGAGCGGGTCATGGGGCGAAGTTGGCGCGGCATCGCGTGGCGGCGCGGTCGCTCGTCCTGGCCGCCTGATCCCCGGCCTCGCTCCGCGCGCTTCGCCGATTCGCGGCCGGCCCGCGAGGGGCCGAAAGCCCCCCGGGTGCCCGTGGGTGAGGCGCTCGCGCTCCCGGGAGGCGGGCGGTCCCGGGATGCCAGCGGTCGCCGCCCGCGCGGCGCGTGCCGTCCGGATTGAGGACGAGTCTATGATCGGGACTTTCCTTGACCACGAGGTGAGTCCCAGTGTTTCGGAAAGTCACGAGCATCGTCGCGGCGGCCGCGCTGCTGTTCGCCCCCTCCTTCGTCCTCGCGGCGGACATCCTCGGCTTGTGGGAGACCGGCGAGAGCCACGTGGAGATCTATGCCTGCGGGGATCGCCTCTGCGGTCGGATCGCGGCGCTCGACGAGCCCCTCGACGAGGAAGGCAAGGAAAAGCTCGACAAGAACAACCCGGAGCCGGCCCTCCAGTCGCGTCCCATCCTCGGCATGGACCTCATTGCCGGCTTCGTCCGCGCGGGCAAGAAGAAGTGGGAGGACGGCACCATCTACGACCCGCGCGACGGCAAGACCTACAAGTGCGTGATGAAGCTCCAGCGGGACGGGTCGCTCAAGGTGCGGGGCTACGTCGGGCTCCCCCTTCTCGGAAAGACGGTGGTCTGGACGCGAATCGAGTAGCGCCGACCGCCGCCTTCTACCGGGGCGGGTCGGCCGACGGTGGGGGGACGCCGAGCCGGAGCTCGGTCGGCGTCCAGCGGTCCCGGCGGCGCGCCCGGCGGTTTGCGGCCGCCTCCGGGCCATAGGAGACCGACGTTCCCGGACGGTCACGGTGCGGCGTGGCGCGCAGGTTGAGAGTCGAGAGCCCGCCGATGTCGGCCTCCTCGGCGTACGCGCCGATGTAGACCCCGCAGTCGCCGCACACCAGGAATTCCGCGGTGCGAAGCCCGAACTGGTAGCGGACGAGGCGGTCGGGGTCGGCGACAAAGACGGCGGCTCGACCCGCCGGGTCCGAAACGCACCGGGTCGCGTGGGCGCGGCAGAAGGAGCAGTCACACTCGCGCGGCCCGATCGTTTCCCAAGTCCGCTCCGTCTCGAGCTCGAAGCCGAGGTTGCCGCAGTGGCATCGCCCTTCGATCCGCATCGCCCCCCTCCGTTTCCGCTCAACCGACCGGGCCGGCTTGCTCCGGTGGAACTTGCCGTCCGATCCGGTCGTCGATCCTACTCGCCATCTGCGGCTCTTCGTTCGATGTACGGCGGGTCATGCGCTCGATCGCAGTCGTCAATTCGGGCAAATCGTGTTCAACGACACTCCAGACAATCTCCGGGTCGATTTGGAGGTAGGCGTGGGTCAACACGTTGCGGAATCCCGCGATCTCCTCCCAGGGAATGTCCGGTTCGGTCGCCTTGAGCGGCGTGCTGAGTCGCTGTGTCGACTCCCCGAGAGTCTGCAGGTTTCGCACCACCGCATCCTGCACCATGCGTGAACGTTCGAACGTTTCCCGCCGTTCGCCCGTGTATTCCCGAACGCGCTCGATGCACTCCCGGATATGATTCAGCAATATGAGGTCCGACTCGCGGTTGGCCTTCACAACGGCTCCGCTTCCCGCAGAATGCGCTCGCGGAGAGCCGGATGCAGCCCGCGTTCGGTCACCACCTCCACCCGGCGCTGCAACAGTTTCTGAACATCCATCAGGAGTCCGCCGAGCGCCAGCCCCGTCCTGCCGGACGGCAGCGTCACCAACAGGTCGACATCGCTCGTCTCGTCCGCATCGCCCCGGGCCATGGAGCCGAACACGCGGACGTTGCGGATGCCGCGGTGCTCGGCCAGCGCGCGGATTTCGTTCCGATGGGCTTCAATGAGCGGGTGCATTCTCGGGCCGATCCCTTCGTCCTGCGCGGCGTGACGTCAAGGTGACAGCTTTGCGCACTCCCTTCAGCAGGACGGCCGGAAGCCGTTTCAATACCTGATTGCGAGGGTCCACCTCGAAGCCGCCGGACTTGAGTGCCGTTACGCCGAGCAACGCCTCGGAGTCTTCGTCACCATACACGACCGTGCCACCAACGATTTCGCCTTCGAACTCGATCTCCGCGACGGTCGCCTCCAGGGTCACCCGCTCGCCGTTCGCCAGGGAATACTCCCGGATGCCCTTCGGCTCGAGCCCGATCGCTTCGAGATGAGCCTTCGGGACGCGGGAGTCGAACGTCCCGGTGTCGACCAGAAACGGGCCGGTCCAGCTACGCTTGGGGTCGGCAGGATTGCAGACGGTCACGTCAACGCAGGTAGCGCCCATCAGGTCCCTCCTGGATCCGGCCCGTCTCGAGGCGGCCAGCGAAGTTCGAGCCTTGAAGGATAATTCTATCCTTCCGTGTTCGGAACGGCAGACGAGATGTGAGCGAGACAAACCCGGGGATGCGGCGGAAGGTGACGCTTGCGGCGTGCTGCGCGACGCACGGCGTCCAGGACGGGCTCACCGCCTCGATCTACATCCTGCTCCCGATCCTCGCCCAGGCCTTCGGCCTCAGCTTTGCACAGGTCGGACTGGTTCGCGCCGCCCACAGCGGCGCGATGGGGCTCCTCGAGCTTCCCTCCGGGATGCTCTCGGAGCGGTTTGGCCAGCGCCGCCTGCTCGCGTTCGGGCTCCTCTGTGCGGGCACCGGCTACGTCACGGTGTCGATGGCGGGCGGGTTCCACGGCCTGCTCCTCGGCCTTTGCATCGCGGGCGGCGGAGCCGCGTTTCAGCACGCGCTCTCCTCATCGCTCGTGAGTGCGGCCTTCGCGGGCCCGGCCCGGCGAACCGCGCTCGGCGCCTACAACTCGAGCGGAGACACGGGCAAACTCCTCTTCTCCGGGTTCCTCACCAGCCTGCTCGGCGCCGGGGCGGCCTGGCCGCACGTCGCGGCCGGTTACGGCTCGCTCGCCATCGTCGCGGGCGTCGCCCTCTTCCTGTTGCTCCGCGCGTTGCAAGTGGGAGCCCCAGACCCGGTCTCGCGTTCCCGGTCCTCGATTCGCGGCACCGACTGGGGCATCCGCCACCGGCGCGGCTTCGCGACGCTCGCGGTGATCGTGCTGCTCGACATCGCGGTGCAGGACGCCTTCCTCGTCTTCATCGCCTTCCTGATGGTGCACAAGCAGGTGCCGGTCGGGCTCGCCGGATTCGCGGTCGTCCTGACCCTGGCCGGCGGGATCGCCGGGAAGTTCGGATGTGGCCTGCTCGCCGCGCGCCTCGGACCGGTGCGCGCCCTCATCGCCGTGGAGATCGTGAGCGCGGCCGCGATCCTCGCCGTGCTCGCCGCGCCGGCCATGGTCGCGTTCTGCTTGCTGCCGCTCGCCGGTGTCGTGCTCCAGGGCTCGTCCAGCATTACCTACGGCACGGTCGGCGACCTCGTGGACGAACGGCGGCAGTCGCGGGGGTTCGCCCTCATCTATACCCTCTCGAGCGTGGCCTCCATCGTCGGGCCGATCTCGTTCGGGCTCGTGAGCGACGGGTTCGGGCTCGAGACCGCGCTCGTCGCGATGGCCGTAGTCGTCGCCCTCCCCGCCCCGCTCGCCCTGCTCCTCCGCGGCCCGCTCCGCCAGGTCCGGCTCGCCCAGGCGTGAGCGGCCTGAGCGTCCGTCCCCCGGGTGCGTTCCCGAGTCGAGCCTTCAGACCCCCTCCAGCTCTTCGATGCGTTTCGGCCAGGCGTCCCTGAGGAGCCTCGAAAGCGATCGGTCGGCAAGCACGCGGCCGCCCGTCTGGCAGCGGGCGCAGTAGTTGCTCTCGTTCTCCGCGCGGACGATGCGCTGGATGGGAGCGCCGCAGACGGGGCATGGCTGCCGGTACTTGCCGTGCGCGGCCATCTCGTCGTGAAAGGCGGTGACCTTGTCCGGGAATCGGTCCCCGGCCTTGCCACGCAGGATCTCGATCCAGTCGGTCAGCGTCTTCCGGCACGCGCGGAAGAGACGCTCGGCTTCCTCGTCCTTCACGTCGCGGGCGCGCTTGAAGGGAGAGAGCCCGGCGTGCAGGAGAATCTCGTCGGAGTAGGCGTTGCCGATGCCGGCGAAGATGCGCTGGTCGGTGAGGGTGCGTTTCAGGGTGTGGCTCGACGCGCGCAGCCGCTCGGCAAAGCCGGCGACGTCGACGTCGAGGATCTCCAGGCCGCCGGGGTCGAGCCCGGCGAGCGCGTCTTCTCCCTCGACCAGCCGCAGGGAGGCTCGCTTCTTTGTGCTCGCCTCGGTGAAGATCAACGTCCCGGAGGAGAAGTCGAACGCCGCGAGGCCGTTGCGCTTCGGAATCGCCTTGCCCCTGTCGTACCAGCGCAGTCGTCCGGCAATCATCAGATGGATGACGATGAAGCAGTCGCCCTCGAGCGCGAAGACGATCTGCTTCGCGAGGCGCCGGAAACCCGTCACGCGGCGGCCCCGGAGCTTCTCGACCGGGGGCGACACGGTCCGCAGCACGAAGGGGCTCGCGAGGCGGATGTCTTCCACCCTCTCGCCGGTGATGCGGCGGTCAAGGTGCTCCAGGTAGACGGAGAGGTCCGGCAGCTCCGGCATTCGGGGATCTGCGATGCGTCCTCGGAACACTCTATCAGCGGCGTGATCCGCCGAACGTCGAGGGTGGGGAGAAGGGCGGGGCGAGGCACGGGTCGGCGATAATGGCGGGATGGACCGGGACCCCGCCGAGGCTTCCCCCGAGCGTGTCCCGGAGCGCGATCCGCCGGCCACGGACTCGAATCCTCCCCGCGCGAAGCGAACCCGCACCGACCAATCGAAGCGGTCGCTCCCGGCCGGCGTTCGCGGGGCGCTCTGGATGCTCCTCGGGATGTCGTGCATCGGCATCGTCGATGGAGTGGCCAAAGTTCTTGCGGTTCGCCTGCACGGCATCGAGGTCGCGTGGGGCTACTTCGTCGCGAGCTTCGTGTGCGCCGCGGCGTACGCGTTCGCGAAGCGGGCCTCCCGGGCCCGACCCCTTCGTTCGCGGCGACCGTGGCTCCAGGCCGGGCGCGCGGCGTGTCTGGTCGCGTCGCTGTCCTGCCTCTTCGTGTCGCTGAACTACCTGCCGCTCGCGGAGGCGACCGCCATCAACTTCACCGGCCCCCTGTTCATCGTCGCCCTCTCCGGACCGCTTCTCGGCGAGCGGGTCGACCTCGGGCGCTGGCTCGCGGTATCGGCGGGGATGGCGGGGGCGCTCATCGTGGTGCAGCCGGGATCGGCGGTGTTCCACTGGGCGTCGGTGCTTCCCTTCGTGGGAGCCTTCTTCTTCGCCCTCCTCAACATCGTGACCCGGCTGCTTCGGGCGGCCGACTCGACCCTGACGACCCTCCTCCACACCTTCGACGTCGGGAGCGTGCTCATCAGCCTCGCGCTCCCGTTCGTCTGGGCCGCGCCCACCCTGGCGGAGTGCGCAATCTTCGCCGCGGCCGGGGTTCTCGGCTTTGCGGCGCACTTCTCGATCGTCCGGTCGCTCGAGATCGCCGACGCCTCGACGGTCGCGCCCCTCAACTACGTGCGGCTGGTGTGGGCGATCGGGATCGGGTTCGTGGTGTTCGGAGACCTGCCGGGAGCGGCCACCCTCGCGGGCGGCGCGATCATCGTCGCTTCCGGCCTCTACGTGGTCTACCGCGAGACGGGTGTGGCCCGGCGCGGTGCCTGACGAGCGCGGCGGCGGCCCCGCCCCGGCGGCCCTGCCCCGCCGGTTGCGGGGGCAGTCGGTCTCGGCGAACATGAAGCCTCGCAAACCGACACTGGAAGAGGCGACATGAAGCTGCTCTGGTTCCACCTCATGCCCTATACCGAGCTCCCGGACGATTTCCGGGAGAAGAACCCTTCGGTGTGGGTGGACATCGACTCGAGCCTGTTCGACCCGCGGCGGGCCCACCACATGTACAACGATTTCATGGACGAGCTCGAGTTCGCCTCCCAGTGCGGCCTGGACGGGGTGTGCGTGAACGAGCACCACTCGAACGGCTACGGGCTCATGCCGTCCCCGAACCTCATCGCTTCGACCCTCGCGCGGCGGACCGAGGACACCGCCATCTGCGTCATGGGCAACAGCCTCGCCCTCTACAACCCCCCGACCCGGGTGGCGGAGGAGTTCGCGATGCTCGACTGCATCTCCGGCGGGCGCCTCATCGCGGGCTTCCCGGTCGGCTCTCCGATGGACACCTGCTACGCCTTCGGGCAGAACCCGAGCCTCTTGCGGCCCCGCTACCACGAGGCGCACGACCTCGTCATCCGGGCCTGGACGACCCCCGAGCCGTTCGCGTTCAACGGGCGGTTCAACCAGCAGCGCTACGTCAACATCTGGCCGCGGCCGATCCAGGACCCGCATCCCCCCATCTGGATCCCGGGGGGCGGATCGGTCGAGACCTGGCAGTGGTGCGCGAAGATGGACTACGTGTACTCGTACCTTTCCTACTTCGGCTACAAGGCGGGGCGGCGCACCGTGCACGGCTTCTGGAAGGAGATGGACCGCCTCGGCAAGGACCGCAACCCGTTCCGGGCGGGGTTCCTCCAGTTCGTCGGGGTGGCGGAGACCGGGCGGCAGGCGAAGGAGCTCTACCGGGAAGCGGCGGAGTACTTCTACGGGCGGTGCCTGCACGTGGACGCCCGCTTCGCGGCCCCGCCCGGCTACACCACCGAGGCGACGGTGCGCGCGCGGGTCGAGTCGCAGGTGGTCAAGGCGGCTTCGAAGGCGATCGGGCGCTACGACGTCTCCATCACCTTCGAGGAGATCCTCGAGAAGGGCTACGTCATCGTCGGCACCCCGGACGAGGTGGCGGAGCGCCTGCGCGAGCTCGCCCTCGACCTCAACGTCGGGCAGCTCATGATGCTCCTTCAGTACGGGAACATGCCGAAGGACCTCGTCGCCTACAACACGAAGCTCTTCGCCGAGGAGGTGATGCCCCAGATCTCCGGGCTCTTCGAAGACGAGTGGGAGAACCACTGGTGGCCGAACCCGATGCCGTCCCAGCAGCGGGCCGTGCCCCAGGCGCTTCCGGAATCGCTCGCGCAGCCGCTGCCCGTGGCGAGGCTGCAGTGAGCCGGGGAGGAGCCGGAGGGGCGGCGGGAGTCAGCACGCGCAGGGTCGAGGTCAACGGCCGGCCCTGCCGCGTCTGGGAAAAGGGGGAGGGCGAGCCGGTCGGCTTCCTCGCCGGGATCGGCGGGCTCGCGGCCTGGACGCCGTTTCTCGACCGTCTCGCGGCGCGGCGCCGGGTGATCGTTCCGTCCGTTCCCGGGTTTCCGGGGGCGGAGGGGCATGACCTTCTCGACAGCCAGCTCGACTGGATCCTCGCCGTTCAGGATCTGCTCGAAGCGGCCGGACTTGCGGGGGCGGACTTGGTCGCTTCGTCCGTGGGCGCCGCCCTCGCCGCGGACGTCGCGGCCTGCGGGCGCGCGATGGTGCGGCGCCTCGTGCTCGTCGGCCCGCTCGGGGTGTTCGACGAGGCGGAGCCCATCGCCGACGTCTGGGCGCAACGCCCGGGCGATCTGCCGGGGATGGCGTGCGTGGACCCGGCGCGGTTCCAGGCCGCAGTAACCGCTCCGGAAGGCGAGGACCCCATCGAGGCGGAGGTGCTCCTGCTCCGTGCCCACGAGGCGGCGGCGCGGCTCCTCTGGCCGCTCAGCGACACCGGGCTCGCGAAGCGTCTTCCGAGGATCCGCGGGCCCGTGATGCTCGTGTGGGGCGAGGCGGACCGGGTGGTGCCGTTCGGCTATGCGCGCCGCTACGCGGACGCGCTCGGTGGCGAGGCCCGCATCGAGCGGGTTCCCGGAGCCGGCCACCTGGCCGAGCTCGACGCGCCGGACGAGGTCGCGCGCCGGGTCCTCGCCTTCCTTGGCGACTGACCGCCCCGCGTCCGGCCGTTCGTACGCCGGGCGCGCTGCAACCCGTAGGATTTCGTCCCGAACCACCGTAGGAATTCGGGCCGGGTGACGGGCGCGTCCGGCGGCTGTGCTATAAATGCCGGCCCCGCGCGGCACCGATCCCGTGCCGAGACGGAGCGGGTACGACCCCCTCGGACCAGTGCCCGGGGGAAGACGGAGGGAACCTCGAAAGTGCTTTCGATTCGCGGTGTGGCGACCGGTTACGGCAAGGTGCAGATCCTGCGCGGGATCGACATGTCCGTGTCCGAGGGCCAGATCGTCGCCCTCCTCGGGGGCAATGGAACCGGCAAGTCGACCCTCCTCAAGGCGATCTCCGGGCTGCTTCCGGTGTGGGACGGGACCATCGAGTTCGAGGGCGAGCCCATCCAGAACCGCCAGCCGAACGAGATCGTGAAGCGCGGGCTCACCCAGGTCACCCAGGGCAAGGACATGTACCCGGCGATGACCGTCGAGGAGAACCTCAAGATCGGCGCCTACACGCGAAGCGACCGGGCCGGGGTCGCCGCCGACATGGACAAGGTGTTCGACTACTTCCCGGTCCTTGGCGAGCGCCGCCGCCAGCTCGCGGCCACCCTGAGCGGGGGCGAGGTGCAGATGCTCGTCATCGGCCGGGGCCTCATGGCACGGCCGAAGCTCATCATGCTCGACGAGCCGAGCTCCGCCCTCGCCCCGCGCATCGTCCTCGACATCTTCAGCATCGTGAACCGGATCAGTCGCAACGAAGGGATCACGATTCTGCTTGTGGAACAGAATGTCAGGATGGCCCTGCTCCTCGCCGAGTACGGCTATGTGATCCGGGACGGGGTCGTCCACATCGAAGGCGAGTCGAACGACCTCATCACCGATGACAACGTGCGCCTCGCCTACCTCGGGGGCACGGTCACCGACGCCGGCGCCGAGCTCGCCCACTAGCCGGAGCCGGAGACGACGCGCCGCCATGGACCTGCTGCTCGACTTCATCATCGTCGGAGTCTCCATCGGCATCGTCTACGGACTCGTCGCGCTCGGCATCTCGCTCATCTTCTCGGGGCTCGACATCGTGCACTTCGCGCACGGCGAGCTCTACATGATCGGGTCGTTCCTCGGGATCGCCGTCATTCTCTTCACCGGCGTCCCGTACTTCTGGGCCCTCATCGGGGCGATGATCATCACCGGAGTGCTCGGCATCGTCATCGAGCGCGTGTTCTACCGGCGCCTGACGCGCGGCGGCGGCGGCTACACCGTCGCCGGCATGGGGATGATCATCTGCGGGTTCGGGATGAGCGTCGCCCTCCAGAACGTCGCCTACCTGCTCTGGGGCGCCGCCCCGCATCCGTACCCGGTGAGCTTCGGGATGCCGATCTTCCTCGGCAACATCGCCCTCCCGAAGTCCTACCTCTACATCCTCATCTGCGCGCTCGTGCTGATGACGGTGCTGCACACCTTCCTCACCCGCACCAAGCTCGGCCTCGCGGTGCGGGCGGTCGCCTACAACAAGGACACCTCCTACCTCATGGGGATCAACGTGCCGGTGATGATCTCGCTCATCTTCGGTGTCGCGTGCGCCATGGCGGCCGCCGCGGGCGTCCTCATCGGCCCCATCAACTACGTGCAGATCGAGATGGGCTATCTCATGCTGCTCAAGGCGTTCGCGGCTGCGGTGGTGGGCGGCTTCGGGAGCTTGCCGGGGGCTCTCCTCGGAGGCATCGTGGTGGGCCTGTTCGAGACCCTCTGCGCGGGCTACCTCATCGCGAGCTACAAGGAAATCTACGCCTTTCTCCTCCTCATCGTGGTGCTCATGGTGCGGCCGACCGGCCTGCTCGGCATCCTGTTGAAGGTGAAGGCTTGAGCTCAGGGGCTCCGGCCTCCGGGCCGGAGCCGGATCCGCTGTCCCGACCTCGTCGAGGCCGGGCGGCAAACGAAGGAAGAGAGGAGACTGAAATGTACCGTTATCTCTCCAGGAAACCCGGGCACGGGGTTCGTACCGCCCTCACCGCGTTCGTCGCCGCGTCCATGCTGGCCGTCTCGGCGGCGGCCTCCGCCGGGGTGATCAAGGTCGGGGTCAGCCTTCGAATGAAGACCGAGACCGGCGAGAAGTACGGCCAGATGGTCGTCGACGAGTTCGAGGCGATCAACGCCGCGGGCGGCATCAACGGCCACACCTTCGAGGTCAAGCTCCTCAACGACGAATGCAAGTCGGACATCGGCGTCGCCAACGCGACCAAGTTCGCCTATCAGGACAACGTGCATCTCTTCATCGGCTCCTCGTGCAGCTCGGTGTCGCTTCCGATCGTGGATGTCCTGCACAAGGCCGGGGTCCCGATGCTGATCCCGCACTCCACGAACTACAAGATCACCCTCAAGGGGAGCCCGTGGGTCTTCCGGGTGCCGATCTCCTCGCGCTTCTCGGCCGCGGCGGCCGCGAAGTACACGGCCGAGAACATCGGCACCAAGATCGCCTACATCTGGGCGTCCGACGCCGCTTCCCAGGCGGACGCGCAGAAGTTCTACGAGTACATCGAGACCTACCACGGCGAGCCGCCCGTTTACGCCGAGCAGTTCCAGGAGGGCGAGACCGACCTTCGGGCCCACCTTCTGAAGATCAAGGCCCTCAAGCCCGAGGCGCTGATGATCTCGGCCCAGTCGCAGGACTTCGCGCGCGGGCTCGTCCAGTCCTACGAGGTCGGCATCCCGCCGTCGGTCAAGCGCATCGGCGGATCGGCGGCCTCCAATCGGCCGGCCCCGATCCTCTCCGGCGACGCGATCAAGGGCGTGTTCTTCCACGCCGCCTTCTCGTACGCGGACCCGGACCCGAAGGTGGAGAAGTTCGTCGCGATGACGAGCGAACGCTACGGCGTCGCCAACCCGGACCATGACTTCTCGCAGGCATGGGACAGCGTGCACGTGGCGAGAATCGCGGTCGAGGGCGCCAATCTGACGCTGACCGACGACTCGCTGGCCGACGATCGGGCCGCGATCCGCGACGCCCTCGGATCCGTCACCGGCTACGTCACCCTCGGCGGCGGGGTGGTCGATTTCTGCGCCGATGCGACGCCCGAGTGCCGGGACGGCAACAAGACCCCGGTGCTCATCGAGTACACCAAGGGCGGCGAGGACTACGAGATCCGGGTGATCGGCAAGACCACGTTCGGCGCGGACTTCGGCCTCGCAGGGATGGAGGAAGAAGCCATGAAGCTCCGGGAGTCGCTCGACAACTAGCGGCGTTGCCGCGGAGCGCACGCGGTTGGACGTGCGGGGGGGGGGGGGACCCGTATTGGGTCCGCCCCCGTCCGCCTTCGCGCCCTGACCCGGCCGCGCCGGATCACCCTCACTGACAACGGACCCACACGATGGCGGAACCGGCGGCAAGCCTGCGATTCGTGGACTCGGTGGAGCGCTCTCTCGGACGGCTGAGGGCGATCCACCCACTCATGCCCTGGGTGATCGCGGCGCTCGTGCTCGCCCCGCTTCCCTGGGTCCTCGTCAATACCTATCACGTCTATCTCGCGAACTTCATCTGCCTCATGATCCTCCTGTCGGTGGGACTCAACATCGTCAAGGGGTTCTGCGGGCAGGTGACGGTGGGCCATGTCGGGCTCTACGCCATCGGGGCCTACACCGCGGCCGTCATGTCGGTGAACTTCGGCACGCCGTTCTGGATCTCGCTCCCCATCGCGGTCGGCGTGACCCTGCTCGCGGGGGTGGTGGTCGGTATCCCCTCGTTCCGGCTCGAGGGCGCGTACCTCGCCCTCGTGACCCTCGGGCTCGGCGAATCGGTGCGCCTCTTCATCAGCGCCACCGAGTACCTCGGGGCCACCAACGGTTTCAGCGGCGTCCCCGCCCCCCGGATCGGCGAGTTCCGCTTCGACACCTACCAGCGGTATTACTACCTGGTGATGCCGGTCATGCTGCTCGGGGTGTTCTTCTCGTTCCAGATCCTTCGCTCGCGCCTCGGGCGCGCCTTCATGGCGGTGCGCGAGGACCCGGTGGCGGCGGCCGCGTCCGGGGTGAACGTCCGCGGGCACAAGATGGTCGCGTTCCTCATCAGCGCGGTCTACGCCGGCTTCGCGGGCGCTCTCTACGCCCACATGATCCCGGGCTACCTCAACCCGCGGAACTTCACCGTCATCGAGATGGTGACCCTCCTCCTCATGGTGGTGCTGGGCGGCCTCGGGCACATCTGGGGCGGGATCATCGGGGCGATCATCGTCACCATCGTCTACGACATCACCAAGGACTACTACCACTACTCGCTGCTCATGTTCGGCATGGTCATCGTCCTCACGGTGCTCTTCATGCCGAAGGGGATCGGCGGGATCATCGACCGCTTCATCGCGACGCGGCGCTTCATCGCCATCCGCGAGCGCCAGGCGGAGGCCGCCGCGCGCGGCGAGGCCGATTAGCGGGGATCCGGCGATGCTGCTCAGGACCGAGAAGCTGACCAAGCACTTCGGGGGGCTCCGGGCCGTCGACGGCATCGACTTCGAGCTTCAGAAGGGCGAAGTACGCGGGCTCATCGGGCCCAACGGCTCGGGCAAGAGCACGTTCTTCAACCTCGTCTCCGGGATCTACCGTCCCGACGAAGGGAGCCGGGTCTTCATCGACGGGGAGGAGACCACGAACGAGGAGCCGCACCAGATCGCGGCCCGCGGCGTCGCCCGCACGTTCCAGCTCCTGCGCGTGTTCGCGGAGATGACGGTGCTCGAGAACCTGATGATCGGGCACCACCTCCATGTCGACTACAGCTCCTTCGCGGCGGCGCTCGGGACGCGCGGGGTGCGGGATCGGGAGCGACAGGTGCGCGAGGAGATGCTGGAGTTGCTCGCGTTCATCGGCCTCGCCGACTTCGAGGCGATGCCGGCGTCGGAGCTTTCCGTCGGGCAGCGCCGCCTCCTCGCCCTGGGGCGCGCCATGGCCATGCGCCCGCGCCTCCTCCTTCTCGACGAGCCGGCCGCCGGACTCTCGCCGGTGAACGTCGACAACCTCCTTCGCATCATCTTGGGCCTCAAGGACCGCTACGGCCTCACGGTGGTCATCGTCGAGCACATCCTCCGGGTGGTGATGGACACCTGCGGCATCGTCACCGTGCTCGACCACGGGCAGAAGATCGCCGAGGGCACCCCGGACGAGGTCAAGAACGACCACTCCGTCATCGAAGCCTATCTCGGCCGCGAGATGGACGACGAAGAGGTGCGCGCCGCCCTCCAGTCCTGACCGCCTCCAGGAGCCCCGTCCTTCGGCCGTCGCGCGACATCGTGCTTCGGTCTCGGAACTCCCGGCTACGCACAATTCCCGTCCGGTTCCTTCATTCGAACCCGAAACCCCGATCCGACCCGATTCTTTCGGTATGATTAATTCTTACCGTTCTTGAGGAGCACGACGGCATGACCACCGCCGTGAAGAAGACCATCTCCCTGCCTCCAGACCTTGCCCGCGCTGCCGAGTTGATGGCGCGAGCGGAGGGAAAGACCTTGAGCGCGGTCGTCCAGGACGCACTCCGCAAGGCGCGGGCCGCCCGCCTCGACGACGAGCTCGGAGAATTGCAGGGTTACTGGAGCACGCGCGCGAAGGAGCTGGGGATCCTTACGGAGGAAGACCTGCGTCGGTACCTGCGGGCGTGAGGGTCGTCTTCGACACCAACGTGTTGGTATCGGCTCTCGCGCTTCCCGGCGGGCGAGGCGATGAGGCGCTCCGCAGGATCACCAGGGGCGAGGACTCTCTCGCCCTCTCCACCCCCATCATTGACGAGCTTCTCTCCGTTCTTGCCCGCAAGTTTTCCTACGACCGGGAAGCGCTGGCGCGCGTCGCCGTCTTCCTCTCCGAACTCGGAGAGCTCGTCGAACCCGCGGAGTCACTGGAGGTCCTGGCTGATGAGCCGGACAATCGAATTCTGGAATGCGCCCTCGCAGCGTCCGCGCACGTCATCGTGACGGGAGATCGCGCGATGCTGGCGTACGGGGAGTTCCGAGGAATTCGCATTGTTTCCCTCGGCGAATATCTCGGCTGATGCAGGGTGGCGGGGCGCCGCTGCTCTGATTCCCTCCTTGGTTGGTCACCTAGTCCCAAAGCGGGCACACGCCAGTACGAATCACGATTCGCGACGTCCCGGCCCACCTACCTCCCAAGTGCGGCATGGCCGGGCCTTTCGGCGTGGCCCGGTGAGACGTCAGGAGTCTCTCGGTCAGGCGAATACCATCTCACGACGGTCTGTTCGTTACCTTCCACGCGAAGCTTGGTCGGGCCAGCCGCCCGAACTGCGATTTCGTCGTACCACCCATGCTGTGGGCAGAAGGAGAGTCACGAACTTCGGGGAGCCCGCGGGGCTTCCCACAATCATTGCTTCTTGTTGGAGACAGGAGTCGAGTACGGCGACGGAGGAATTCGAACGTCAAGTGCCCCGGATGATCTGCGGGAGGTTGAAGCGCATCACGGACGGGGGATGAGTGACGACAATCGGCTTCGTGGGAGCGCCGTCAGTTGACGATGCGACGGTGGTGACACACTTCCAGGATCGGCAGTTCCCAGGAGGAGGCGGCAATGCGATTCTGATATTCCGGCGCGCCATCGTTCCTCTCTCGTACAACCATGCCGAGGATCCGGACTTCACTCACCGCTCGCAACTGCGGACGCTGCCAGCGTCCTGCAGCCGCATTCGAAAGGCGCGCTATCTCCGTCCCTTCGCGATTGAGCACGGAAACTCGACCTGCATGGCTGGGCTGCATCGTGACGGGGTCACCGGCTTGGAGACGAGCCAATGAACGGTGTATCGGATGTCTTGCATGTTTCTCTCCGGCGAAGTCGATATACAAGTCCTTCATTCCGAGTACCGTGTAGCGTATGTCAGGACTTGCGTCCGATTTCGGTTCGGCGACGGCGAGCCGTCGTCGGATGCGGCACCATCGCTCGATCTCCCGAGCAAAGGGAAGGGGGTCGTCCCGCAGGCTGAGCACCGTCAGGGTCCTGACCGCACGCGTCATCGCCACGTAGTAGAGGCGCCGCTTCTCTTCTGGGAGCACGCCACGCCTCCCGGGGGAATCATTGGCTTCCCTGTTCATCCATCCTCCGCCGAGCACGATGACGTGGGGAAACTCCAATCCCTTTGCGGCGTGTACGGTGCCGACCAACACCCCGTCTCCGACGATGTGTGAACGATGATGGTCGGCAAGGCTCCGGTACAGGGCCTCCAGGACGTGGGACGCGGGACAGGTCTCTTCCCCGACCTCGGCCTCTACGCTCGCCAACAATCGATCTGCCATCTTCGTCCAGAACGTGATGGACCCGCAGATGTCTCCGAGTTGCGCGCGCAACCCCGAGATCAGGATTTCCGACGATTCGTCTTCTCTCAAATACGCGAGCAAGCGTTTGAGTTCCCGAATACGGACGAGGGGAGGCATTTTGTCGCGAAGGGCCCGTCGCACCGGAACGCCTCGGCGCTCCAGGACGGTCCGCACGGTCGCCAGTTGATCGTGCTTCGTGGCGAGGATTGCGAAGTCTTGCCAGTCCAGTGACGGATCAAGACCCCGCAGACGCTCGATTTCCGCCAGGACCTCTCGCGCTTCCATGCTCGAATCCGCTACCTCGATCAGCGACACTCGTCCTCGAGAAACCGGGTCCAGCGACTGCCACTCGCCGCCATGGGGATCGCGGGCTCGGTCCGAGTTCACCCGGACGGGATTCTCTGCTTTCATCCGATCCTGGTTGTTCCGAATCAATGCGTTGGCGGCATTGAGGATGTAGCGCGTCGATCGATAGTTCTCTACGAGGTAGTGCCGCTCAGCGCCGAACGTTTGCTCGAACTGCCGCAGAAAATGCACGTTCGCGCCACGCCAGCCGTAGATGCTCTGGTCGTCATCGCCCACGGCAAGAATTGCCGCCCGCCGTTCCGCATCCTCGTCCTGGACCGAGCGCCGAGCGATGTGGGAGATCATCTCGTACTGCGCGGAATCGATATCCTGGTACTCGTCGACCAGAACATATTCGAAGCCTGAGAGCAGGCGGTCCCGCAACTCGTCCGGTTCGGTTCCCACAACACTCTCTTCACCGCGCAGCCTGCGGTTGGCGTCGTCGACGATTGAATCGAAATCGATTCGCTCGTCGCCCGCCATTTCCACCCGCGAGGCCATGGACCGCTCGGTGAGCCGCAGGGCCAAGGAATGATATGTGTGCACGGCAACCTCGCGCGCCAAGTCGCCGACCAGGTCCCGCAGTCGGACCCTCAGTTCATGCATCGCGGAACGATTGAAACAGATTACAAGGATGTGCTCGGGTTGAATGCGTTCGACCCGCAGGAGATAGGCGCATCGATGGACGACGACACGCGTCTTTCCCGAGCCGGGACCTGCAAGTACGAGGAGATTCCGGTCCTTTGGGGCAGTGACAATCTCCTCTTGTGCGTCGTTTCGAAGGCTCTCGACGATGGCTGAGTAGCTTGCCCGTGAGGTGGCCCGCTCAAGCACGCTCGGATCGTCGGCAAAGTAATGACGCTCGAATTCGAACGCGGACATGTTGAAGTAGTTCTGCACGTAGCGGCGTCCCCCATCGATTCCGTCGCGTACCTCCTCCACGTAGCGCCCCATTGCACTAGTGTCCCAACGTTGGACTGCCGTTCGGTTGTAACCATATGATAAGATTATTATTTTCTTCGTCTAGAGGAGTTTTAGACTTGAATCTCGCCAGTCGGTCCCGCACGGTCAGGCCGTTTCCGCGCCCACAGGACGG
>JAJECB010000024.1 GCA_022822245.1 Gammaproteobacteria bacterium | reverse complement strand
CGCCGCGTCGCCGCCCCCCCGGGGCGACATCGCCTTCGAGGGCTTCGACTTCTCGGGGGCCTCGGCGGGCGGCGACGCCGCGTCCAGCTTCGGAGACCTGTTCGCGGAGGTCATCGCCGGGTCCGGCCGCCGGGCGCCGGGGGAGGCGCCGGCCGTCGATCTGCACGCGACGCTGCAGATCACGTTCGAGCAGGCCATGCGGGGAGGGGCGCACGAGGTCACCGTGACCCGGGTCGCCGCCTGCGACGCCTGCGGGGGCGCCGGGGCCCGGCGCGTCGCCGAGGGCCGCTGCTCGAGCTGCGCCGGCGCCGGGCACTCCCGCTGGACGCGGGGTCACATGGTGTTCTCGCGCCGCTGCGCCGACTGCGGCGGGACCGGGCGCCGCCGGCACCGTCCCTGCAGCGTGTGCGGGGCCGAGGGGGTCCTGTCGCGCATCGAGGCCATCGCGGTGCCGGTGCCGGCGGGGGTCACGGCGGGGACGAGGCTGCGGGTCTCGGGCGGCGGGAACGCCGGCCGCCGCGGCGGCCCCACCGGGGACCTGTACGTCACGGTGGCCGTGGAGCCGCATCCGCTGTTCCGGCGCGAGGGCGACGACCTGCACCTCGTCCTGCCGATCGCGGTCCACGAGGCGGCGCTGGGGGCGCGGGTCGAGGTGCCGACCGTCGGGGACCGGGCCCGGATACGGATTCCGCCGGGGGCCCAGTCGGGCCAGCGGTTCCGCCTGCGCGGGCGGGGGGCGCCGTCGCCGCGCACGGGCGTGGCGGGAGACCTGCTCGTCGAGGTCAGGATAGTCCTTCCCCGCGTGCTCGACGAGCGGTCGAAGGAGCTGATGCGTCGGTTCGCGGAGAACAGCACCGAGGACGTGCGCGCCGGGCTGTGGTGACGGCGCGCGCGGGCAAGCCGTCAGAAAGCGGGTGGGACATGCCAGGCAGGGGATCGGGGCAGGGCTACTACATGATCAGCGCGGTGGCGCGCCGTTACGACATCCATCCGCAGACGCTGCGGCTCTACGAGCGCGAGGGCCTGCTGAAGCCGTCCCGGACCGAGGGCAACACCCGGCAGTACTCCGACGCGGACCTCGAGCAACTGGAGACGATACTGACGCTGACGCGGGAGCTGGGCGTGAACCTCGCGGGGGTGGAGATCATCCTCAACATGCGGAGCAAGATGGACCGCATGCAGTCGGAGGTCAACGAGTTCATGGCCTACGTCAAGCAGGAGCTCGCCCGCGGGCTCGGAGATTGGGAGCGCCGGCTGGGCACCGCGCTGGTAAGATCGTCACCGACCGATCTGGTCCGCGTGGAGAATCCGGCCGAGGGCGGCCGCGAGCGCGGGAGCGCGGACTGATCGGGCGATTCCCCCCCTGCCGCCGGCGGCCCGCGAGCCGGCAGGGGGCGCGACTCCTCCGATGTCCTGTCCACACTGCGACGGCACGCGCTGGCGCCGGGTGCCCGACGACGGCGCCCTCCGGGTCGAGCGCTGCGAGTGCTGGCGGGAGGACGCGGCGCGGACCCTGCTGGCGGCGGCGCGCATTCCCGCCCGATACCGCGCCTGCGACCTCGCCACGTTCGTCACCTACGAGAACCCTCAGCTCCTTCGGGCGGTCGACCGGGCGCGGCGCTTCGTCGAGGCCTTCCCGGTCGTGGACAAGGGACTGATGTTCATCGGTCCGCCCGGCATCGGCAAGACCCACATCGCGGTGGCGGTCCTCAGGCAGGTGGTGTCGGAGAAGCGGGCGCGGGGCCTGTACTACGACACGCGGACCCTGCTCAACACGATTCGCAGCACCTACGACCCGGTGACCCGCGCCTCCGCGGTGGACGTGCTCCGCCCCGTGATCGAGTCGGAGCTGCTGGTGCTCGACGACCTGGGCGCGGAACGCGTGACCGACTGGGTGGACGAGACCATGAACTTCATCGTCAACACCCGCTACAACGATCGCCGCCCCACCATCTTCACCTCGAACTACGAGGACGTCCCCGATCCCGAGGCGTTCGACTCGCTCCTCGTGCGCGTCGGCGTCCGCATGCATTCGCGGCTCCGCGAGATGTGCGAGTTCCTCGAGTACGACGGTCCCGACTATCGCGACTTCGAGTTCCCGCCGAGCAGCGACGACCTCACCCGCATGTGGAAGGCGAAGCCCCGGCGGAAGCTGCCGGCCAAGACGTCGTCGCGGGCCCGCGCCCGCCTGAAGGCCGGCAAGAGCGATCTGGGATGGTCGGGAGGGCGTTCGGGCGGTTGAGGCCGCCCTCCCCATTCCGGCCGTCCTTCACGCCGCGCGCGAGGCGCACGGCCATCGGGCGCCATGCCAGAGAACGCCATCCCCGCCGCCGGTCCCCTGGGCATCTACCTGCACGTTCCGTTCTGCGAGGCCATCTGCAACTACTGCAACTTCAACCGGGAGCTCGTGCAGACCGACCTGAAGCGGCGGTACCTCGCGGCCCTGGCGCGCGAGATCGAATCGGCGGGGGACGGCGGGCGGGCCGACTCCGTGTTCTTCGGGGGCGGCACCCCGTCGGTGCTCGCCCCCGCCGACGTCGGGGCCCTCATCGCCCGGTGCGCGTCGAGCTTCGCCCTCGATCCGGCGGCCGAGATCACCCTCG
>JAJECB010000333.1 GCA_022822245.1 Gammaproteobacteria bacterium | reverse complement strand
AGAGCTCCTGGACGACAAGCCGCGTGATCCCCCCGAGCACGGTTCCCTCGGGGGTTGCGACCCGGCCGCCCTGCACCCGGAAGACGTTGAAGCCCGGCCCCTCGGACACGTTGCCGTCGAGGTCGGCGAGCGCCACCGTGTCGCCGCCCCGTTCGTAGGCCTCGAAGAGCCCGCGGTTGAGGTCCCCCCAGTGGAAGTTCTTCGCGGTCGGGTCGACGCTCTCGGGGGGAATGCGAGGGATCGAGGAGAGGATGAGATGGAGCCCCTCTGCCTGGCGTTCCGGTGAAAAGATCCAGATGAAGGGTACCGCGAAGGCGAAGAAGGTGTTGCGGCAGGTGCGGGGATCCCGCGACCCCGGTGCCGGCTGCCCCCGGGTAACGACGAGCTTGACGTAGGCGTCGCGAAGGCCGCTCCGGCGAACACACTCCATCAGCACCGCGCGAATCTCCGTGCGATCGAGACCCGGATCGAGACGCATGGTGCCGCACGAGCGCTCGAAGCGATCCAGGTGGTCCTCGAGCCGGAAGAAGCTTCCCTTCCAGACGTGCACCACGTCATAGGTGGTGTCGTTGCGGGCGAACCCCCAATCGTGGACCGAGATCTTCGCCTCCGCCGCCGGCACGTAGCGCCCGTCGCAGAAGGCGATCCCGCGCTCCTCGACCTCCGCCGCGGCGGGCGGCGGGCTTGCGGCCCGGCCCGTTTCCGTCCCGTCCTCTCGTCCGTTCTGCCGGCCGTTCGCTGCCATCGTCGCTCCCCCCTTGCTGTGCAGTTGCCGGAAGGCGGACCGTCGGCCGCTCGCTTCCGCAACGTCGCCGGTTCCCGGCGTGAAGTGCCCGGCCGCATCATACCGCGCCCATCCGGCGGCTCTATACTCCGGCCGGCGACCGGCACCGCAGGGAAAGTCCCGACCCCCCGGCCGATCCGTTCGCCGGGCACCGAGTGCGTATCCGAGGCGGCGCGGCACGGCGCGGCGAGGAACCACACCATGAAGAGGGACCACACGATGGCCGAGAAAAGGGCGAAGCCGGTGGCGCGCATCGGACTCATCGGCGCCGGGTTCATGGGGAAGTGCCACGCGAACGCGTTCCGCTCCGTGGCCGGGCTGTTCGACCTTCCCGTCGAGCCCGAGCTCCACCTCCTCGCGGACATCGATGAAGCGGCGGCGCGCCGCTCCGCCGACGCGCTCGGGTTCCCGCGATCGACGGGAGACTGGCGGCAGCTCGCCGGCGACCCGGAGGTCGACATCGTCGCGATCACCGCGCCGAATGCGCTCCATGCCGAAATGGCCTTCGCGGCCTTCGAGGCGGGCAAGGCCGTGTACTGCGAGAAGCCCCTGTCGGTCGATACCCCCTCGGCACGCGCGATGCGCGACGCGGCGGCCGCGGCCGGGGCATGCACGCTGGTGGGGTTCGCCTACCTCAAGAACCCGATGCTGAAGCTCGCCCGCGAGATCGTCGCGAGCGGCGAGATCGGGGAGGCGGCCTCGTTTCGGGGCATTCACGCCGAGGACTACATGGCGGACCCGGCGTCCCCCCACTCCTTCCGCACCGACCCGGCCGGCGGCGGCGCGCTCTTCGACCTTGGAAGTCACGTCGTTTCGGTGGCGCGCTACCTCCTTGGCCCGATCGTGTCGGTCAACGGCGCGACGGCCACGATCCACCCCTCGCGGCCGGACGCCGGGGACCCGCGCGCGATGCGGTCGGTCGAGGTGGACGACCGGGCCGTCTTTCTCGCCGAGTTCGAGTCCGGGATCACCGGCACCATCGAGGCCAACTGGGCGGCGGCGGGCCGCAAGATGCAGCTCGCCTTCGAGGTGGCGGGGACGCGGGGTTCGATCGCGTTCACCCAGGAGCGGATGAACGAGCTTCTTCTCTATCCGGCCGATGGCGCCCGGGGCCGCCGCGGGTTCACCCGCATCGAGGCAGGCCCGGACCACCCGCCCTACGGAAACCTCTGCCCCGCGCCCGGCCACCAGCTCGGGTACAACGAGCTCAAGGTCATCGAGGTGGCGGAGCTCCTCGACGCGTTCGCCGGCGGCCGCCTGGCCCACCCCGACTTCGCCGAAGGGTTTGAGGTGCAGCGAACCGTGGACGCGGCCCTCGTCTCCGCGAGGGAGCGGCGCTGGGTGGACGTCTCCTCCGTTTGACGGCCCGACCGGCGGGCGGCTACTTGCCGCGCTCGATCGCGGCCTCGAAGAGGTGCATGCGGTCCTTGCCGAAGAACTGCCGGTCCCCGGCGAAGAAGGCCGGCGAGCCGAAGACGCCGCGGTCCACCGCCCCCTGGGTCAGGTCGATGAGCTTCTGCTTGGTCTCCGGCTCCTGGGTTCGGGCGAAGATCGCCTGTGCGTCGAATCCCGCCGCGGCCAGCACTTCCCCGATGACCGCCACGTCGTCCATCTTCTTCTCGTCCACCCACATCGCCCGAAAGACGGTGTTGACGTAGTCCGCGAAGCGATCGGTGCCCAGCATGGCCACCGCCCCCCGCATGACGCCGAGGGTCATCACCGGAAAGTGCGGATTGCGGCGGTAGGGGATGCCGAGGTACTCGACCCAGTCCCGGATGTCCTGGCTGAAGTACTCGAGCTTGGCCGGCACCGACTGGAACGACTCGACGGGCGAGACGTTCCCGATCAGCTTGAACACGCCTCCGAGGAGCACCGGCACGTACTCGACGGTGACGCCGGTACGGGACTCGATGCCCGGGATCTGGGTATGCGCGATATAGGCGTTGGGGCTTCCGAAATCGAACAGGAACTCGGCCTTCACTCTTTCTTTCCTCCGGGGATTCGAACAATGGGAGGCGGGACCGCCGGGTCGCGATTCTCTCACGCCCCGCGGTTCGGCCGAGCAAACCCGCATCCGGAAGGCCATGGCCCATCAATTCGCGACCGGCGCGGGCAATGGCCCGCCGGCTCTTTGGAAAGGCCCCTTCTCCCACGGATCGTGCAATCCGCTCCAGAAGGAACCTGCCTCGAGCCGGCCACGCCGCGGGACACCTCGGGCGGGGGGTCGGGGGCCGCGGCACGGCCCGTGGCGGCGCCCATGCCGGGTCTCACCGGGGCGTTCCGCCGGGGCCGCGGATCGCGGCGATGACGTGCCGGGTCGCATGGCCGAAGGTGGGGAGGATCGCGGAGTGCCGGCCAGCCCCGCCCGCGACCACCACGATGAGGTCCTCCGGCCGGGTGCAGAAGCGCACCCCGTCCCGGCCCCGGGGGCCGATGAGGTGGTCCGGGATCCTCTCCTCGAGGACGTCGATCATCGCCTCCGAAACGACGGGGCGCGGCACGATGGCATGCTCGCTCAGGAACCGCTTGATGTCCGCCTTCGAGAAGCCCGCCGCGGCCACCACCTCGGCGTGCTCGGGGCCGAGCACCACCACCGGCTCGCCCTCGAGGTAGAAGTTGTTCGCCCCCGTCGAGGCGAGGGTCCCCGCGACGCTCAGCAGGATCTCCTCCCCCGTGCGCCCGTAGTGGTCGTTGACGTTGTGGGGGCCTTCCACTCCGCAGACGGTCACCGTGCTTGCATCCGGCGCGAACCCGTTCTCGACGTGCCACGGCTCCCAGGGGCTCGCGGCGACGTTCTCCGCGAAGCAGAAGGAGTACTTCGCGGGCGAGCCCATCGTCGCCCGGTCGAGCACGCCCGGCGCCGCTCCGCCGACGTTGAGGAGGATGAACCGGATCGCCCGCCCGATGGCCGCGTTGGCCCGCTGGCCCTGGCCCATCGCGTTGTAGGCGCCGTTGATCTCGAGGGTGTCCGCGAGCGGGCCGTTCACCATCGCGAGCACCGTGCAGGGGTGGGTGGTGGACTGGACGGCCTTCAGGTTGAAGCGCGGATCGCACATTGCCCGGGTTGCGGCCACCACCACCTCGAAGTGGGCGGGCTCGCACCCCGCCATCACCGCGTTGACCGCGAGCTTGGCCGCGGTGCCCCGGCCGAGGCGGGGCTCGACCACGCCAATCTCCGCCGCCGGGTCCCAGCCGCCGAGCATGGCCTCGAAGCGCTCGCGGGTCGGGGGCACGATGGGGAGCCCGTCCGTCCAGCCCCGCTGGTGAAAGATCCGGTTCACCGCGTCGAACGACTCGGGGGCGCGAACCGTCTCCGGGGCGTCGGGGGCGTTGTAGTCGCTCTCGAAGAGGGAGCGGTACCGGAGCCGGTTCTTCGACTCCACCCGCTTGGCGCGGTACTGCTCCTCGAGGCGCACCGCGTCGCCGGTCATCCCGTCGACGATCTCGTCGATGACCCCGGACGCGAACTCCGCCACCTCGCCGGGGCTTCGCCGGGCGAGGGGATGGGGGACCACCACGGTGGGCAGGCCCGGCAGGTTCCAGCCGGAGGCCTCCGCCTTCGCAAGGGCGAAGAACTCGTCGGTGCAGATGGCGACGACCGGGGTGCCGCGCCGCTCGAGCTCGATGCTGTCATGGATACACCACGACGTGCACGAGCCTCAGTCCGCAATCGCGGCCGCGACCACGTCGCACTCCGCGATGAACTCCTCGGTGAACCGGGCGGGCGAAGACGCCTCCTTGCGGAACCAGCGGAAGCTCGTCACCCCGTGGCGCTCGCGGAGGAGCGATTCGACGTTCTGGAGGAGCACGTCCGCGTTCTTCTTGTCGTTCGCGAAGAGCCCCACCGTCGTCTCCGGACCGAGGGCGGGGAGGCGGGGCGAGAGGGGCGAGGGGTGTTCCTCGAACACCGCACACGGGTTCATGAGCTCTTGGGCCATTTCAGGAATCTCCTTCGTTCTCTCCCTCGCCGCCGTCCCGGGGCGTGTTCACCCCTGCGTGCCGCATCGACGATGCGGCAAGAGCCGCGGGTCGGGCTGGCCGCAGGCGCGATCCGACATCGGGCCCCGAGCGCGGTGTCGCCGTGCGTCGGTTTGCGCCGCGCCGATTCAGCCTGCGCACTACCTGCTGCGGGTCTCGATGGAGGCGGCGAGGTCCAGCAGCTCCCGGGCGGTGGTGACCATGGCGTAGTCCACCATGTGGCCCTCGTAGGTGACGGCGGCGTTCCCCTCCCGCTCGGCCGCCTCCATCGCCGCGATGAGACCTCGAGCGTGCGCGAGCTCGGCCTCATCCGGGGTGAACGCGTCGTTCACGATGGGGACGTGGGAGGGGTGCATCACCACCATCCCCCGGAATCCGAAGCGCCGGTTGAGGGCCGCGTCGGCGCGAAGGCCGTCGAGATCCGGGATGTCCCACCAGGAGGTCACCAGCGGATACTCGATCCCCGCCGCGCGCGCGTCGAGCACCGCGCGTGAACGAAGGTAATGGGTCTCCGTTCCGTCCTTCATCCACTGGTAGCCGACCGCGCGCGCCGCATCGCCCCCGGGGCCGCAGCCGAGCATCATGCTCGTCGCCCGCGGACTCGCGCGGAGGATGTCGTACGCATTGCGCATCGCGCCCGCGGTCTCGAGGTCGAGCGGCGTCGCCACCGTGCCGGGCTCCATGCCCGCCCGCAGCTCGAGGTGGGTGAGGAGCGCGTCGAGCTCGCGCAGATCGTCGGCGGACTCGACCTTGGGCAGCCGCACCGCCTGGAGAGCGGGGCACACGATCGCTTCGAGGTCGTCGAACGCGAGCCTCGTCTCCAGGGCGTTGATGCGCACCGACCGGTCCCGGCCCTCGGCCGCGAGCGCCTCGAGCGACTCGCGCACGAGGCCGCGGGCGCGCGCCTTCTCGGTGACCGGAACGGAGTCCTCGAGGTCGAGGATGAGCAGGTCCGCCCCGGACCGCACCGCCTTCGGCACCCAGTCGGGCAGGTGCCCGGGCACGAAGAGCCCGGACCGATGGAACCGCGCGCGCTTCCCGCTTCCGCTCACGACCGCCCTCCTCCACCGCTCGCGGGAACGCCCTGCGCCCACGCGCGGACCGGCCGCGGCGTCCCACAACCCCGGCGGCAGGCCGCCGCAACCCGTTCCCGCGAACGACCGGAGGCCGTCCGAACCCGCAATCTCGCTCCGATGTCCATGCAGTCCCGCTCCGGTACCGAACCCGGATCTCGAATCCCGCTCCGAAGTCTATCCCGGCACCCGCGCGCGGTGCACGGCGCGCGCGGCCGCGTAGCCCGCACGTCGTCCATTCGCTCGGGTGAACGCTCCGAATCGGCCACCCGTTTCGCGGCGAATTCCGACGAATCTCGAGGAGATTGTCCGTATTCGGAGCGGCCGCGGAACCGGAAAATGCCCTCCGGCACAGCCCTTCGACCTCCGGAGACATGCCTTCCTTCGAGCACGGCTTCCCTCGGACGCTTCGCCATCGCCCGGCTTTCCCTGAGCGGCAGACCGGTCACCGTGCGCCATTGGGGGCCAAGCCCTCATTCCGGGCCAAACGGCCGCTCCGGAGGAGTAGCATAGTGGTCCCAACTACCATGACGGATGCTTCCGCATCCCGGAGGGTTCAGGATGGACCGACCCGCCTTCTCTCCGCCCCGGCCTCCATCGGTTGACTATCCGGACTCGGACGGTCAGCCGGTGGCCGAGACGGACTTCCAGCGTATCCCGCTGTGGTACGCGAACGACGCGCTGGCGAGGCACTTCCGCGATCGGCACGACGTCTACGTCTCCGCGAACATGTTCGTCTACTTCGAGGAGGGCAACCCCAAGTCGGTGGTGGCCCCCGACGTGTTCGTGGTGCTGGGCGCGCCGGATCACAGACGGCGCTCGTACAAGGTCTGGGAGGAGCCCAAGGGGCCGGACTTCGTGCTGGAGATCACGTCTCACAGCACGCGGAGCGCGGACCAGGGTCCGAAGCGCCGCGTCTACGAAGCGCTCGGGGTGCGCGAGTACTGGCTGTTCGATCCGACCGGAGACTATCTCGTACCGCCGCTCCAGGGCCTGCGACTCGTCGCGGGCCACTATGTCCGGCTACCGTCGATTACCTCGCTGGACGGGAGCCTCACAAGCCGCAGCGAGGTGCTCGGGCTCGACCTTCGGGCGGCGGACGGGCAATTGCGCCTGCACGACCCGGCGACCGGACAGGATCTCCCGTCCTCCGAGGAGCTCGAGGATCGTGTGGAGCAGCAGGCGGCGGCCCTCCGGGCGGCGAAAGCCCGGGTCGCGGAGCTCGAGGAGCGGATGCGGGC
>JAJECB010000112.1 GCA_022822245.1 Gammaproteobacteria bacterium | reverse complement strand
TGAGGTAGAGCGCGCCGTCGACGATCCGCCACGCGTCGGGGTCGATGGAGGCGGTATAGCCCTGGCTCACCGCCCAGGCGCAGTAGCCGCCGTAGCGGGGGGCGAACTTCTCCGGCTCCGCCTCGAACGCGGCGCGGTTCTCCTCGCTCGCGAACGACCAGGTGGCCCCCATCCAATCGTGGCGATGGGCGCTCTTCCCCTCGACGGGCCGGCCCTCGGTGAAATAGGCCACCGGGTCGTACCCGCGGATTGCGCCGCCGAAAGTCGTCGAGAACACCGGCTCGAGGGCCGCCGCCGCGCCGCTCGCAAGCATGAGGGCGGCCGCGAGCATCGAGACGATTGCCTTGAACGAGGACTGCGGCGGTGCACGTCCCATGACCATCTCCCTGCGATTCTCCGCGCCGACGTCGGGTCCGTCGTCGTCCCGCGATGATAGACCGGGTCGAGGGAAAACGGGGAACCGGAGTAGAATCCGGGCGGTGCATATTCATCTGGATCCGGTCGGAGGGGTGGCCGGCGACATGTTCGCCGCCGCCCTCCTCGACGCATTCCCCGAGCGCGCGGAGGCCCTCGCGGCGGGGCTCGCGGAGTCGCGCCTGCACGAGATCGTCACCGTCCGCTCCGAGCCGTTCACGGACGGGGTCCTGCGGGGACGGCGCTTCCACACCGCCCCCGCCCCCGCCCCCGGCACCGGGCACGGCCGCGAATCGGGCGGCCCCCACCACCACGCATCCACGGAGGAGCCCGGAGCGGGTCCGAGCCGGGGCGCCGAAGAACATCGCGGGCACGGCCAGGTGCACCATCACGGTCACGGCCATGATCCCGGCGGTCATTCCCGCTCGGAAGCCACGAGAAAAAGCGGCGACGGACACGACGGCTCCGAGGACGGGGGCGGACACCGCGGCCACGACCACCCTCACCGCCGCTTCGCGGATATCCGGGCGTGGCTCGGCGAGAGCGGACTCGCCGGCCCGGTCGCGGAGCGGGCGACGGCCATCTTCACCGTTCTCGCCGAGGCGGAGGCGCAAGTGCACGGCATCCCGGTCGAGGACGTCACCTTCCACGAGGTCGGGGCGTGGGACTCCATCGCGGACGTCGTCTGCGCGGCCTGGCTCATCGACTCCCTCGAGCCGGCCACCTGGTCCTCGGCCCCGCTCCCCCTCGGGGGCGGACTGGTCCGCACCGCGCACGGCACGCTTCCGGTGCCCGCCCCCGCGACCGCCATCCTCCTCCGGGGCTTCCCGAGCCGCCACGACGGGGTGGAAGGCGAACGCGTCACTCCGACCGGGGCCGCCATCCTTCGCCACCTCGAGCCCGCCTTCGACCTTGCGGGGCTCGAGGGACGGATCGCGGGAACCGGCCACGGATTCGGGACCCGCCGGCTTCCCGGGATGAGCAACGTCCTGCGGGTGCTCGTCGTCGAGCCCGTCCACGAATCGCAGGCCTGGCACGAAGAGACGATCGGCGTCTGCTCGTTCGAGGTGGACGACCAGACGGCCGAGGACCTCGCGGTCGGGCTCGACCGGCTGCGGGCCGCCGACGGGGTGATCGACGTGGTTCAGACCCCCGTGTTCGGCAAGAAGGGACGGATGGCGGCGAGCGTGCGGGTGCTCGCCCGGCCGGCGGTACGCGAACCGTTGATCGAGCGCTGCTTTGCGGAGACGGCAACACTCGGGGTACGCTGGCAGTCGGTCCGCCGGGCCGCCCTCGAACGCGAGGAGGCAGTTGCCGACGTGGCCGGCGGACCGGTCCGGATCAAGCGCGCGCATCGCGCCGGGGGTGAGGTGACGGTCAAGGCGGAGATGGACGACGTCGCGAGCGCGGACGGCGGCCGGGCCGGACGCGAGGAGCGGCGCCGGCGGGCGGAGTCGGCGTGAGCGCGCCCACCGCTCTCGGGGACCTTCGCGTTTGTCTGCGCGGCCTCGGCACGGTGGCCGTCGCGGTGAGCGGCGGGGTCGACAGCATGACCCTCGCGGTGGTCGCGGGGCGCACCCTCGGGGGCGACGCCAGGATGTACCACGCGGTCTCCCCCGCCGTTCCGTCGGAGGCGACCCACCGGGTGCATGCGTACGCGGACCGCGAGGGGTGGGCGCTCGAGGTGATGGACGCCGGCGAGTTCGGGGACGCCCGCTACATGGCGAACCCCGCCAACCGCTGCTACTTCTGCAAGGCGAACCTCTACGGGACGATGGCCGCCCGCGCGACGGGGACCCTCGTCTCGGGCACGAACGTGGACGATCTCGGCGACTTCCGCCCCGGACTCGCCGCCGCCGGCGAGCACGAAGTGCGGCATCCCTACGTCGAGGTCGGGTTTCGGAAGGACGACGTCCGCGCCCTCGCCCGCTCGCTCGGGCTGGACGACCTCGCCGAGCTGCCGGCCGCGCCCTGCCTCTCGAGCCGGGTCGAGACCGGGATCGCCATCGACGCCGGCGACCTCGCGGCCATCCACCGCGTCGAAGGGCGGGTGCGCGACGCCCTCGACCCGCGCTCGGTCCGCTGCCGGGTGCGGCGCGAGGCCATCGTCATCGAGCTCGACCCCGCCGCCCTCGAGCGGCTCGGACCGGGCACCGGAGAGACGATGGCGGACGAGGCGCGGGCGGCGTTCGGAGCCCGGCTCGGCGGGCGCCCGATCCGCTTCGAGCCCTACCGGATGGGAAGCGCCTTCCTGCGGTGAGTCGACCCCCGACGGATCGCGCCATCGCCATGAGGGACCGAACCAGGACGACCCGCACGCCGTCGAGCGGCGCCGGCCCGGTGGACGGAACGCTCCCCGGGTAAGGCGGGCGGTGGGCGCGAAGTGAGCCGCGAGTTCCTCCTGGACGCCTCCCGGCGCGAGCGGACCGGGCTCGACGAGGCGATCTTCTGCGCCGGGAAGTCCGTCGCCCAGCTTGAGGCGATTCTCGCCGACGCGGGGAACGCCGGCCGGCGCCTCCTCCTCAC
>JAJECB010000492.1 GCA_022822245.1 Gammaproteobacteria bacterium | reverse complement strand
GCTCCCGTGACCGCCACGGGCCAAGCATGGGCGTACACCTTCGGCCCGTTCAAGTCGATGACAGCCCCAAATGCCCGTTTTATTACAGAAAAACAATAGCTTATGGGAGTAGAACGAGGGTTTCTTGGGACACTAGTGACTTCAGGGGAAATGCGGCGGGCTACGTGCCGAGACGGGGCTCCGTCAAATCCAAAATACTAATTTGACATAAATTAGTATATAACTTACATTTCGGACCCGAGCACGGTCCGGGGTCACCACCGATGAAGCTGCCACCCACCCCTCCGTCGCTTTCCCAACTGCTGGAGCAAGGGGGGCTTGAGAAGATCCTCGTCCTGAATGAATCGGGAATCGCAAATCTACCAAAAAACAAATATTTACACTGGTCAAAGCTACGACACCTCGAGCCGCCCGAGAGGTTCTCGAACAAGGACTGGTGGTTGGCTATCAAGTTGGCGAGAGCGTCGAATCGCCCTCCCCTCCCCCTCGCCGACAAGCAGGGCCGGCCCTTTTCCTACACCGATTCCGGGTACCTGTACCGCATGCTGCACGAGGTCGATCGCGACGCCGGCGGGCGGATCGAGCTCCCCGTCGATGTCGCCGACACCGGCTCCCGGGACCGGTACCTCGTGAGCTCGCTGATCGAGGAGGCGATCACCTCGAGCCAGCTCGAAGGCGCCTCGACGACCCGATGGGTCGCCAAGGAGATGCTCCGATCGGGCCGCCCGCCGCGGGACCGGAGCGAGACGATGATCGCGAACAACTACCGCGGGATGGAGTTCGTGCGCGAGCATGTGGAGGAGCGTCTGTCCGCACCCATGCTCCTCGAATTGCAACGGATCCTGACCGAAGACACCCAGGACGACGCGGGGGTCGTCGGACGATTCCGGCTGAAGTCCGACGAGGTGGTCATCATGGATCAGCGCGACGGGACCATCCTGCACGTACCGCCCGACGCCGGCGAGCTCGACGTACGGATGGAACGACTGCTCGCGCTCGCCAACGCCAGCGATGACGCCGACTTCGTCCATCCCGTAGTGCGGGCAATCCTGCTTCACTTCATGATCGGATACGAGCATCCCTTCGTGGACGGCAACGGGCGCACCGCGCGAGCGCTCTTCTACTGGATGATGGCGAAGTCCGGCTACTGGATGACGGAGTTCCTCTCCATTTCGACCATCATCCGCAGGTCGCCCGGTCAGTACGCGAGGGCCTACCTGTTTTCCGAGACCGACGACAACGACGTCACCTATTTCCTCGACTACAACCTGCGAGTGATCCTCCAGTCGATCCGGTCCCTGCACTCGTACCTCGCCCGGAAGGCGCGGGAGATGCGCGACGTCCGGCATCTGCTCGACGGGTCCGCTCTGGCGGCGATGCTGAACCACCGGCAGATTGCGCTGCTCATCTCCATGCGCAAGCACCCGGATCTCACGTACACCATCGCCTCCCACCGCCGGTCGCACCGGGTGACCTACCAGACCGCGCGCACCGATCTCCTCGGGCTCGCTGCCCTCGGCCTCGTGGCGGCGGCCAAGCACGGCAGGGCCTTCGTCTTCCGCCTTGCCCGAGACTTCGACGAGCGGCTGCGCGCGCTGTCGGAGCCCGGAACCGCTCGCGTCCGGCCCCCTTCTCCGGCCGCACCCCAGCCCGGTTCGGGCACGTAGACGGAGGTCTCGAGTTTCGAAGAATGTCGTCCTCGCGATGGTCGCGAGCGGGCCGCTGAGAGGGGTGGGCGGCACGACGAGTTGGTCCGTTTACCATTCGCTGATGTATCGTTCGGGGTCCGAAGGCCGGCTCGGCGAAGGACGATCATGAGCGAGCTCGTAAGCCGCGAGCGGGCGCAGGATCGGAACTCGGAACAGGAGGCTCGACATGGCCGCGTCCCGAAGCGAAGCCCTCGCGCCGCGCCGTGCGACCTATCAGGACGTGCTCGACGCTCCCGCACATCTGGTCGCCGAGGTTCTCGACGGCACGCTGCACACCCACCCACGGCCAGCTCCGTTACATGGGCTCGCGACCCTGGCGCTGGGAACCGACCTCTCAAACCCGTTTCAGTTCGGCCGGGGCGGCCCCGGCGGTTGGTGGATCGCCTTCGAGCCCGAGCTACACTTGGGCGAGGAGATTGTCGTCCCTGACCTCGCAGGCTGGCGCCGCGAGCGCATGCCGGAACTGCCCGATACCGCGTACTTCAGCCTCGCTCCCGACTGGGTGTGCGAGGTGCTCTCACCGTCGACGCGCAAGCTCGACCTGCACCAGAAGCGCCCGTTCTACGCCCGCGAAGGGGTTCGGCATCTGTGGCTTGTGGACCCGGTGGACCGCACCCTCGAGGCATTCGAGCTCCAAGGCGGGCAGTGGCTGCTGATTGCGAGCGCGAAGGACGACGACCCGGTAAGTGTGCGGCCGTTCGATGCGATCACGTTCAGCCTTGGGGACCTTTGGCCGTAAGGGAGACCTTGGTGATCGCTCTCGTCGGCGAACCCGGCGGTTGGCGCGCCGGGGCGGCCTCGGACGAAGAGGCGATCGACATCACGCACGGCAACCCACCGCGGGCCCGGGAAGGATGGTGTGGCGAGCGGCTCATCCGGAACGAGCGATACTGCCGCGATCGCCGCCTTGCCGGCGAGCGGGTCGGTGTCGAGTTCCCGCGCCTCGCAAGTCACGGGGTAGAGTCCGCGCAGGACCCTGCCGGATAATCCGCCCACGCTCGGGCACCCGTCGGGGCGACTTGATCACCACGACAAACCACAGGGTCATGCAATGTCCGAGATCCACTACGAGTCGGCCACCCGGCTGATGTCGCGGCTCGACGCGCGCGAGATCGGCGCCCGCGAGCTGCTCGAGCATTTCCTGGGCCGCGTCGAGCGGCACAACCCGACGATCAACGCGATCGTCTGGCAGGACGCGGACCGCGCGCGGGCGGAGGCCGACGCCTCGGACCGGCGCCGCGCGGCGGGGGAGGTCGCCGGCCCCCTCGACGGCCTGCCGGTGACCGTGAAGGAGAGCTTCGACCTCGCCGGCTCCCCCACCACCTGGGGCGTCCCGGAGTACCGCGACAACATCGCGGACACGGACTCGGCGGTGGTCGAGAAGTACCGCGCCGCCGGGGCGGTGGTCTTCGGCAAGACGAACGTCCCGTTCCTGCTGTCGGACTGGCAGAGCTTCAACACGATCTACGGCACCTGCAGCAATCCCTGGGACCTCACCCGCACCCCCGGAGGCTCCTCCGGCGGGTCGGCGGCGGCGCTCGCCGCCGGGTTGACCGGGCTGGACGCGGGCTCCGACATCGGCGCCTCGATCCGCAACCCGGCGCACTACTGCGGGGTGTTCGGCCACAAGCCGACCTGGGAGATCGTCTCCGGCCGCGGCCAGGCGTTGCCGGGGGACCACGCGCCGACCGACATCGCGGTCGTCGGCCCCCTCGCCCGTTCGGCGGCGGACCTGAAGCTCGCCTTCGGCCTTCTCGCCGGCGCGGACGGTCCCGCCGCGCGGGGGTGGCGGCTGGCCCTGCCCGAGCCGCGCCGGCGGGACTTGCGCGACTACCGGGTCGGGGTTCTCCTGAGCGACCCCCAGGCGGAGGTGGAGCAGTCCTGTCAGGACGCCATCGCCGCCCTCGCCGGCTGGCTCGAAGGCGAAGGCGCGACCGTCGAGGTGGGCGCGAGGCCCGACTTCCCCACCGGGGAGGCGATGGAGGTCTACACGATGCTGCTCCGGGCCGCGACCTCCAAGCGGATGAGCGACGAGATGATCGCGCTGGCGCACGAGGACCTCGTCCGCCTCCCGGCGGACGCGATCCCCTACCGCCGCCGGATGCTCGAAGCCCAGACCATGCTGCACCGGGACTGGCTCCGGTGGAACGAGCGCCGCCACGAGCTGATGGTCGGCTGGGAAGCGTGGTTCGAGACCTTCGATCTCATGCTCTGCCCCGCCGCGTCGTCGCCCGCCTTCCCCCACGACCAGGCGGGAGAGCGCCACGACCGGACGATCAACGTCAACGGCAGGCCCCAGCCGACCGTCGACCAGCTCTTCTGGGCCGGCTACCCTTGCGGGTACTACCTGCCCTCGACGGTAGCCCCGATCGGGCTCGCGGATGGCCTCCCCGTCGGGATCCAGATCGTCAGCCGCCAGTACGACGACCTCACCTGCCTGCACATGGCCGCGTTGATCGAAGAGGGCTACTACCGCTTCACCCCGCCCCCGGGCTATTGACGCTACCGGCCGCGACGCCGCCCCGGCCCGGGCCTCGTCCGGCCGGAACAAGCGCGGTCCGGGGACCGGCTGTGGTTCTCGAACTACGCGGACCCCCTCCCGTCACGGCGGAACACGGACGCATCGAGAATAGAAGCTGCCGGGTGCTCGACCTCACCGACCACCCCGATAAGGCCCGTGTGCCCCATCGCACGGTCGCGTTTCGCATCGAGCGCGAGCGGCGAAACGTCAAGACCGGCAAGGTCGAGCACGAGACCGTGCACGGCCTGACCTCGCTTCCCCCTGAACAGGCCACCGCCGAGTTCGTCCTGTCGCTCGTGCGCGGACACTGGAGCATTGAAAACCGAGTCCACTACGTGCGTGACGTCTCCTACGACGAAGACCGGTGCCGGGTGCGCACCGGCCATCTGCCGCGCAACCTCGCCTGCCTGAACAACCTCGCCATCTCCATCGTGCGCGTCCAGGGTCGATTCGAGTTCCTCCCCCAAGCCCAACGGCACTATGCGCGAAGACCCCAGGACGCTGTGCGACAGCTCCTCGAACCGCCCAAACGCTGACACCCGCCTCGCCCGATACCGTGCGGCGCGTCCCTTCATGACCGCGCCAAGGTACCGGTTCGTCCCCCACGCCCCGAAACCCTCATTCTCGAACTGCGCGCCGTGCTCCTGAACCACTTCGGACCGCTCCGCGCCCGCCCAACGACGCTCGCCACCTCTCCTCGCCGTCACCAACGAGCTCCCGGAAACAATCCGCTCGTCCTCACACCAAACAAGGATCATCCCTGTTCTGCGGACGAGGGCGACCGAGCCCTGGCGTTGTTCCTCGGCATCGCGAATTGACTGCGCCGGATCGGTGTTCCCGAATGGACATTGGGTCGTGTTTCGGGACGGCCGGGGGCCCCGGGCCTCGCCCGGATCGTCGGCGAACGGGCCGCTGAGAGGGGGGCGGCACGACGAGTTGGTCAGTTTCCCATTCGCTGATGTATCGTTCGGGGCCCGAAGGCCGGCTCGGCGAAGGACGATGATGAGCGAGCTCGTGAGCCGCGTGCGGGCACAGGATCGGAACCCGGAACAGGAGGCTCGACATGGCCGCGTCCCGAAGTGAAGCCCTCGCGCCGCGCCGATCGACCTACCAGGACGTGCTCGACGCGCCTGCGCACCTGGTTGCCGAAGTCATCGACGGGACGCTCCACACGCACCCCCGGCCAGCGGTACCCCACACGCGAGCAAGCTCGTCGCTCGGGGCCAAGATCGGCGGTCCATTCGATTACGACGCAGGGGGCCCGGGCGGGTGGTGGATCCTCGACGAGCCGGAGCTGCACCTCGGCGATGACGTCCTCGTGCCGGACCTCGCGGGTTGGCGACGCGAGCGGATGCCCGAGTTGCCGGACGCGGCGTACGTCACCCTCGCGCCGGACTGGGTGTGCGAAGTGTTATCTGCCTCGACGCGCCGGCTGGACCTGCACGAGAAGCGTCCGGTCTTTGCTCGCGAAGGGGTTCTGCATCTGTGGCTCGTAGACCCGGTGGACCGCACCCTCGAGGCATTCGAGCTCCACGACGGGCAGTGGCTGCTGATTGCGAGCGCGAAGGATGACGATCCGGTGAGCATTCCTCCGTTCGATGCGATCACGTTCAGCCTTGCGGACCTATGGCCGTAGAGGAAACCTTCGTGAGCGCTCTCGTCGGCGAACCCGGCGGCCGGCGCGCCGAGGCGACCGCGGGCGAAGAGGCGATCGACATCACGCACGGCGACCCACGGCGGGCCCGGGAAGGGTGGTGTGGCGAGCTGCTCATCCGGAACGAGTGGTAGTGCCGCTTCTCGCCGCTCCCGGGCTATTGACTGACGCCACTGGCCGCGACGGCGCGTCCGATCCGAGCCCAGAGAGCGAACCGGCATGAAGACACTCCCCTTCGGAACCTGGCCATCCCCGATCACCCCCGACGCCATCGTCGCCGAGACGATTCGGCTCTCGTCGGTCAGCCTGGACGGGGGCCGGGTCGGGTGGCTCGAAGGCCGCCCCGGGGAAGGCGGACGCAACGTGCTCGTTCGCACCGACGCTTCAGGAGGGCTCGAGGACCTCGTTCCCCCGCCGTTCAACGTGCGTTCCGGCGTTCACGAATACGGCGGCGGCGCGTATGCCTTGTCCGGTGACCACCTATGGTTCTCGAACTATGCGGACGGACGGATTTACTCGCGAACCGGCACCGCCGCGCCGTCACCACTCACCGGGGAAGGCTCGGCCCGGTTCGGAGATCTGACCCTCGACCACGGACGGCGGCGCCTCCTCGCGGTGCGCGAGACGCACCGGGACGATGCCCCGCCCGTCAACGATCTCGTCGCGATATCGATCGACGACGGCTCCGCCCGGGTGCTCGCCTCCGGCCGGGACTTCTATGCCGCGCCCGCCCCCAGCCCCGACGGACGACACCTCGCGTGGCTCGCCTGGGACCAGCCCGACATGCCCTGGGACGCTGCGGCGTTGTGGCTCGCCGAGCTCGACGGGGACGGAGCTCCTCGCGCTCCGATCCGAATCGCCGGGGGCACGGGCTGCTCCGCGTTCCAGCCCGCGTGGGCGCCGGACGGGGCCCTCTGGTTCGTCGCCGACCCGCACCGATGGTGGAACCTCCATCGCTGGCAGGGCGGCGACATTCGCTGCATGCACCGGGCCGAGCACGAGTTCGGGAAGCCGCTCTGGCAGCTCGGAACGACCACCTTCGGGTTCGATGCGAGCGGAGCCGTCGTCTGCACCTGGCGCACCGGCGACGGGTGGCGGCTCGGCCGGCTCGCTCCGGACGGCTCGGGCTCTCTGCACACGATCCCCCTTCTCTGGACGAGCATCGACTCGCTCAGCGTGGAGGGCGGGACGGCGGCCTTCATCGGCGGCGCGCCGGACCGGAGCACGTCGGTCGTGACCCTGGACCTCGCGTCCGGCACGACGCGCGTGCTCCGTACGTCGAGCACACTCTCGATCGGCGACGAGCTGCTGTCGCGTCCCGTCGCCCTCCGCTTTCCGACCGGCAAGGACGGAAGCGAGACCGCGCACGGCTACTGGTACGCGCCGCACAACGCGTCGTGCCGCGCCCCGGCCGGCGAGCTTCCGCCGCTCCTCGTCCTCAGCCACGGCGGTCCGACCGGAGCGACCGGCGACACCCTGAGCCCCTCGATCCAGTTCTGGACGAGCCGGGGCTTCGCGGTCCTCGACGTCGACTACCGGGGGAGCACCGGCTACGGACGCGCGTATCGCGAGCGGCTCTACGGCGAGTGGGGGGTGGTCGATGTCGAGGACTGCGTCGCGGGCGCGCTGCACCTCGCCGAGACCGGCCGCGCCGACCCCGCCCGTCTCGCGATCCGGGGCGGGAGCGCGGGCGGCTATACCACGCTCGCCGCCCTCACCTTCCACGACGCGTTCCGGGCCGGCGCGAGCTACTACGGCATCTGCGACCTCGAGGTGCTCGCGGCCGATACCCACAAGTTCGAGGCCCGCTATCTCGATCGGCTGATCGGCGAGTGGCCCGCCGACCGCGACGTGTACCGGGCCCGCTCTCCCCTCCACCACACCTCGCGGCTCGGCTGCCCGATCATCTTCTTCCAGGGCCTCGACGACCGGGTGGTCCCCCCGAACCAGGCCGAGCTGATGGCGAACGCGCTCGACCGGCAGGGCCTCCCCGTCGCCTGCCTCATGTTCGAAGGCGAGGGACACGGCTTCCGCAAGGCGGAGACCATGCGCCGATGCCTTCAGGCGGAGCTCGCCTTCTACGGGCGCGTCTTCGGGTTCGAGCCGGCGGATACCCTCCCGCCCCTCGACATCCGGAACCTCTAGCCCGGATACGGCACGAGGGCGTATGCCATGTTCGTTCGGAGGTAGTGGCGAGGCGGGTTACGCTGTCGCCGCATGACTAGCCCGCATGTTTCACCGATGTTCGTCGCGAGGGCGCCAAGATGCTTGCGGTAGTGGGCCGCACGGACTGAAAGACGCTGAAGGCGTAGCTGACACTACGACGAAGCGGCTTGAGGGAGTACGGCCCGCTACCGCAAGCAGATTGGTGTCCGCAGCAGGACATCGGTGAAATATGCGGGCTAGCGAGGCTGCGCCTCGGACCGACGAGGCCTGTTCGAAGCCACCGGACCCTTCGCAATCCCGTGAGACGTCCGACCGTCAGCAGCCTCGTACGTCTTGCTCATGAAACCGCTTTGTAAATCTGACTCAACTGTGAACTTCCGGGCCGCCTGAGGTGTCTAGACTTTCCGCCTTCTTTCGGCCGCGCACGATCGCCTTCGTCGGCGCCACCGAGGACGAAGCGAAGCTCGGCGGGCGGCGGTATCGCTCACTCGTCGCGGGCGGCTTTGCCGGGAGCATCTTCGCGGTGCACCCGCGGGCCCCGTCCGTGCGCGGGCGGCCCGCGTTCCCGACCCTGCGGGCGATTCCGGGGCCGGTCGACCTCGCGGTTGTCGTCGTGCCCCGCGACGCGGTGCGACCCGTGATCGAGGACTGCGCCGCCCGGAACGTGCCGGCCGTCATGGTGATCACGGCGGGATTCGGCGAGGTCGATGCCGAGGGCCGCCGGCTCGAGGACGAGCTCGCCGCTCTCGTCCGCCGCGGGGGCGGCCGCCTCCTTGGCCCGAACTGCGCGGGGCTCTACTCGGGCTCGGCCGGCATCAATCTTGGCGGCGCGGAGGTTCCTCCCGGACCGATCGCCCTCGTCTCCCAGAGCGGGAACCTCCTCCTCGACTTCAACCTTCGCGCCGCGGCGGTCGGGCTCGGATTCACCCGGCAGGCAACGATTGGCAACGCGGCGGACCTCGACGCCGTCGATCTCATCGCCGACTGCCTGGACGATTCCGATACGGAAGTCGTCCTCGCGTACCTCGAGGGAATGGGTGAGGGGCGCGGGCGCGCCCTGGTGGACACGATCCGCCGCCATCCCGCGCGGAAACCGGTGGTGGTCCTCAAGCCGGGAAGGTCGGAGGCGGGACGCCGGGCCGCGCTGACCCATACCGGCACCCTCGCCGGCGAGGACCGCGTTGCCTCCGCCGCGCTTCGCGGCGCCGGGATCCTGCGTGCGGACGGCATCGCCGAGGCGTGGGCGATCACGGAGGCGCTCTGCCGATGCCCTGCGCTCGCGGGGGACGGGGTGGCGCTCGTCTCCGACGGTGGCGGCCACGCGACGCTCCTCGCCGACTGCCTCGGTCTGGCGGGATTCACGTTGCCCGCGTTCCCGGGCGCAACCCGTGACGCGCTCGCCCGACTTCTCCCGCCACGGGCGGCGATCGCGAACCCGCTCGACTTCGCCGGAGCGGTCGAGAGCGACCCTTCCGTCCTCCCCAAGGCCTTGGCCGTCTGCCTCTCCGTTTTCAACGTCGACGCGGTCGTGGTCGCGGGTCACTTCGGCGGCTACCACCGGATCGGGGGCGCCGGCCTCGCGCCGCGCGAGGTCGCGGCCGCCAAGGCGATCGCCTCCGTCGCTTCCGGGCACGGCAAGCCGGTCGTCTTCCAATCCATCCACGCCGACATCCCGACCGCGAGTCACACGGTCCTGCGCGAGGCGGGGATTCCCGTCGTCCGCGCGCCCGACGACGCGGTGCGGATGCTCTCGGGGCTGAGGGCCGCGGCTCGTCGCCCGAAACCCTCCGCCTCCGGCCGCGACGCGTCCGGATTCGCTCCTTCCGCGGCGTTCCAACGGCACGCGGAAGGTCTCCTCCGCTCCCACGGACCGAGCGGAGGCCTGGCGGAACCGGAGACGCGGTCCCTGCTCGAGGCCGCGGGCTTCGAGGTTCCGGAATGGCGGATGGCGGCGAGCGCGGACGAGGCGGTGAACGCCGCGACCGACTGGCCCCGCGCCGCCATGAAGCTCATCACTCCCGGCGCCGTCCATCGCAGTGAGCGGGGTTACGTGCTCCTCGACCTCGCGGGAGCGCCCGCGATCCGAAAGGGGGCGGAGACGCTCCTCACCCGATGTCCGGCGGGTGAACGCCCGGCCGCACGGCTCCTCGTCACGCCGATGCTCGAGCCCGGGCCCGAGATCATCTGCGGCGCGATTCGAGACCCGCAGTTCGGCCCGACGGTGATGGCCGGTCTCGGCGGCACGTCGGTCGAACTGCTCGACGAGGTCGTCTTCCACCTCGCACCGCTGGACCGCGAGGAAGCACGCTCGCTCCTCTCCGGGCTTTCGGCGCCGCGCGCGACGACCGGCCTTCGTCGCCCCCCGCCTCGTCCGGAGGAGTGCGGGGAGCTGGTGGACTGCCTGGTTCGACTGGGGGTTCTCCTGGCCGCGCTCCCCGAGCTCGAGGAGATAGAGCTCAACCCCATCATCGTGACCCCGGCCCGCGCCCACATCGCCGACGCTCGGGCAGTCGTCCGGCGGTGCTCTCCGCACGACCCGCCATAGATGACCGGAGGGTGCCGGAAGAGTGGCGAGGTCGACCCGCGCCTACTCGCACCAACCGGCGACGTCGGCCTACCGGCCCGAGAAGTCCGGCTTCTCCCGGCGTGCGAACGCGGCCGCGCCCCGTTCGTTGTCGGCCGTGGCGTAGGTGGCGAGCAAGCCCTCGGTCTCGAACGCAAGCGCGCTCTCGAGGTGGCCAATCGCGACTCGATTCAGGACGCGCTTGGCGAGGGCGACCGACACCGGCGCATTGCCGGCGATGGTCCGGGCAAGCTCCTCCGCGCGAGGCAGCACCCGCTCGTCCTCGACCACCTCCTCGACGAGCCCGATGGCTCGGGCTTCGTCCGCGTCGAGGTGCTCGCCGGTGAAGACGAGGCGCTTTGCCCAGGAGACACCCACCGCCCGCGGGAGCAGCAGGCTCGCCCCGCCCGAGATGAAGCGGCCGATCGTGGTTTCGGGAAACCCGAAGCGGGCGCTCGCGCCCGCGATCCGGAGATCCGCGGCGAGCGCGATCTCGAGTCCGCCGCCGAGCGCGTAGCCGTTGATCGCCGCGATGATGGGGACCGGGGCCGCTACCATCTCCCGCGCGAGCTGCTGCTGATTGCGCTCGACCCGGCGGCGCGACTCGTCCTGGGTCTCGCCGCGCCACGCCGTTTCCTTGAGATCGGCCCCGACACAGAACGCACGCCCGTTTCCGGTGATGAGGACGACCCGCACTCCCGGATCGCGGGCCGCCTCGCGCACCGCGTCCACGAGCGTCTCCCACATCCGCTGATCGATGGCGTTGAGGACCTCGGCGCGATTGAAGCGTATGACCGCAATCCCGCCCTCGGACGTGACGAGGACCCTCGGCTTCGTCATCGCGATTCCACCTCCAGGTTCGGTTTGCCGGGGGGACGAACCGCATGCCCGCAAGCGCGAAAGCGACCCACTAGTGTCCCAACGTTAATTGAATAAATTCAATTGGTTATCTGGAGGGAAGTCTGCTATCTGATGTGCGCTTTGGGTAAGTAGTTGTTCGAGCGGCATTTTTTCGAACACCGAGAGGCTCAGAATCTGCAGGATT
>JAJECB010000503.1 GCA_022822245.1 Gammaproteobacteria bacterium | reverse complement strand
CTTCTTCGTTCGCGATCGCGCCCGCCTTGAGGCACCGGACCCATCGTCCGGCGACGGGTTCGGAAGGACCGGGGACCGACGCTGCGCACGCGGGCTCCGCGAGTGGACAGCGCGGCGCGTAGGCGCAGCCCTCGAGCGCGGGAGGCAACAGCGCAGTCGCCTCGGACCGGCCGGCCGCCGACCGGTCGCGAGCCGCCGCCGCGGCCCGGAGCAGTCGCGCGCTGTAGGGATGGAGGGGCTGGCGGAAGAAGGTCTTCACCTCCGACCGCTCGACGATCCGGCCCGCGTACATGACCGCGACGTCCCGGCAATAGTGGGCCACGACCCCGAGATCGCGCGAGACGATGAGCGCCGCGACTCCCCGCTCGCGGACGAGCCCGCGGATGAGGTCGAGGATCTGGCGCGAGATCGTCACGTCGAGTCCCGCCGTCGGCTCGTCGATGAGGAGGATCTTCGAATCGTGGGCGAGGGCCATCGCGATGATGATCCGCTGGCACATCCCCCCGCTCATCTCGTGCGGATAGCCGGCAAGGCGAAGCTCGGGATCCGGGATCCCGACCATGCGGAGGAGCTCGACCGCACGCGCCATCGCCGCTTCCTTGCTCAGGTCGGAGTGGGCGCGGATGACCTTCGCGATCTGGTCGCCGACCGTCGTCAGGGGATTCAAGTGCTTGCGGGGCTCCGGGGTGGTGAGGGCGATCTCCCGTCCCCGGATGCGCTCGAGCTCCCGTTCGCTGTACGAAAGAAGGTTCGCGCCCTGGTACTCGATCCGGCCGCCGTCGATTGCGAACGGCGCGTCGAGGAGGCCGAGCACCGCCCGCACGAGCACCGTCTTGCCCGACCCGGACTCGCCCACCACCCCGATGGTCTGCCCCGGCTCAAGATCCAGGGAGATCCCGTGCAGGATCTCCGTCCGGCCGCGGTCCGTGGCGAACGACACGTGCAGGTCGTCGATGGCGAGAAGGGACGGCATCCGCCTAAACCCGCTTGGTCGGGTCGAGGAATTCCTTCAACCCGTCGCCGACGAGGGCATAGCCGAGGATGGAGACGCCGAGCGCGATGCCCGGGAAGAGGGCCGTCCACCACTGGCCGGTCATCATGTTGGGGGCCCCGATCGCGATCATCGAGCCCCACTCCGGGGTGGGGACGGGCACGCCGGCGCCGACGAAGCTGAGCCCCGACGTGAGCAGGATGGAGAACCCGATGGTCGGGGAGATGTTGGCCACGGGCGGGGTCAGCGCGTTCGGCAGCACGTGGAAGAAGGCGATCCGCCACTCCGAGTTGCCGGCGCACCGCGCCGCCTCGATGAACGGGCGCTCGCGTACCTGGAGCACCGCGCCACGCGTGATGCGAAGGAAGAAGGGGATGTTGAGGAACGCAAGCGCCGCGATGACGTTGACCGCCCCCGGCCCCCGGAAACCGACGAGGGCGAGCGCGAAGATGAAGACCGGGAACGCCTGCACGATGTCGGCGGCCCGCATGATCCCCTCGCTCGCGTAGCGGGCGAGGCGGCGCCCGCCGCCCCCGAAGAACCCCGAGATGACGCCGAGGAGCACTCCGAACACGAAGGCGATGCCGGTCGAGACGAGGGCGATCGTGAGATCGATGCGGGGCGCCGCGATGACCCGCGAGAAGATGTCCATGTTCGAGACGTCGGTGCCGAACGGGTGCCGCAACGAGGGCGGCTGCAGGGGATCGCCGGGAAGCGCGGTCTCGGTCGGATAGGGGCCGATGTAGGGCCCGACCGCGGCGAGAAACACGGTGAGCCCGACGATCACGAGTCCGGCGAGAAAGGCGGGGCGCTGGCCGACGAAACGGGCGAAGGCGTACAGTCCCCCCGTCCGCGGTTCGTCCGCGACGGTGGCGAGCGACACCGTCGCGGGCGATGTCGCCGGCGCGGACCCGCTCATCCCTCGGGTGCCCTGTTCATCGGTGAGGTGCCTCGGTCCGTCTCATCGCTGCGGTGTTTCCCGGGTCATGCATGCGCTCCTGCGCTCATCGCTCACTTGATCCGCGGGTCGACGACGAAGTAGGCGAGATCGACGACGAGAAAGACGAGCATGGTGAACACCGCCGACAGCAGCACGACCCCCTGCAGGGCCGCGTAGTCCGAGTTCACCACCGACTGCACCGCGTACTGGCCGAGCCCGCCCCACGCGAACACCGTCTCCACCAGGACGGCGCCCCCGAGGAGAAACCAGGCGAGGATGCCGGTCACCGTGATGACCGGCGGCATCGCGTTCCGCAGGGCGTACCGCCACTGCATGATCCGCGGAAGTCCCGCCGCACGGGCATAGACGACGAACTCCGAGCCGAGCATGTCCTCCATCGCCGAACGCGCGTTCTTGAGCACGAGCGGCATGTAGATGAAGACGAGGGTGAGCACCGGCAGGAAGAGGTGCGACGCGGACGAGAAGAACGCGGCCCAGTTCGCGGTCAGCAGGGCGTCCACGGTGTACATGCCGGTGATCGTCTCGGGGGTGGACACCATGAGGTCGATCCGCCCGATCGGGCCCGGCAGCAGGCCGAGGTGGAAGAAGAAGAGGAAGATCGCGATGAGGGCGAACCAGAAGTCGGGGAGCGCCCCGGCCAGCATCCCGTAGAGGAACACCGCCCGGTTGATGAGGCCTCGCTTCCGGATCGCGGTGTAGACGCCGAGCGGCACCCCGATGAGGACCGAGAAGACCACCGCGTACGCGATGAGCTCCATCGTCGCCGGCAGGCGTTGCCGCACGTCGGTCATCACCGGCTGCGAGGTGCGGAGGGACATCCCGAAGTCCCCCCGGATCACGCGTTCGATGTAGCGCGCGTACTGGACGTGGATCGGCTGATCGAGCCCGAGCTGTCGGCGCACCTCCTCCACCCGCTCCTTGGTCGCGAACGGCCCGGTGTAGAGAAAGGTCGGCTCGCCCGGCATCTGGCGGACGAGAAAGAACACGATGAGCGACACGAGCAGGAGCTGCACGGGGAGCAGCAACAGGCGTCGTGCGATGTACCGTGCGAAGCGCATGCTATCGGGGAGCGGGCGGGGAGACCTGTCGTCGAACGGGCGCGACCGGCCACCGCCCGGAGCCCGCGCCGCCCGAGCGGGCCACGCGGGCCGAACGGGCGGTGGGCGACGGAGCGGTCAACGAACTGCCCCCGCCGCTCCCGTACGAGGCGCGCGGGTCCCGAGGCGGATGCGCCGCCGCTCGCCTGCCGCCGCGGACCGCCTCGACTTCCGATTCCGGACCTCGCCGCCCCGCGTCGCGCGGCGCGGCGAGGTCCGTTCGGGACCTTGCGACCGGATCGACCTCAGCTCACTTGTAAAGCCGGTCGAAGTGGATGTTGTTGTCGGGGTACCACGAGAACCCCTTCCACTCCGCCTTCAGCGCCTCGCGCCAGCCGGGGTTGACGAGGAAGATCCACGGCACGGTCTCCGCCACCCGCTCCTGGATGCGCATGTCCATCGCCAGGCGCTCCGGCCCGAAGTCGGTGACGAACATCTTCTCCGTCAGCTCGTTCAGCTCCGGGTCGTCGTTCTGCACCGCGTCCATCACGTTCACCTCCGGATGGGTCAGATAGACCCACGCGGTGTAGCCGGTGTCCGCGATCCAGGGCCACTGGAAGTTGTCGCAGTGCGCCATCTGCTTGCGGCTGAACTTGGTGTCCGAGTACACCGCCGACGGCAGTCCCTGGAGCTGCACCCGGATCCCGATCTTCTCGAAGTTGCTCTTGATGAGGGTGCAGGCCTCCTCCATCTCGGAGATCGCCTTGTCGTACGAGATGGTCATGTCGAACCCGTCCGGGTAGCCGGCCTCGGCGAGCAGCTTCTTCGCCGTCTCCAGGTCCTCCTTGTACACCCAGAACTTGTCGGTCGCGTTCGGATAGATCTGCGGCGTGATCGTCTTGATGAGGTGGCCGCCGCCGAAGTAGACCTTCTTGTGGATGTCCTCGTAGGGGACCGCGTAGGCGAGCGCCCGGCGGACTTCCGGCTTGGCCATGATCTCGTTGGTCTGCACCGGCCCGAAGTAGGGGATGAAGTTCCCCGGGTGATACGCGACCTGGAGGTTCGGGTCGTTCTCCACCTCCCGGTACTCACGCTGGCGAAGCCGCATCGCGTAGTCGACCTGGCCACGCTTGAGGAGGGCGAGACGGGTCGCCGAATCGGGCACGATCTTGGCGATGACCTTCCCGACCGCGGGCCGAGGTTCGAAATTGGGGTTCCGCACCAGGATGAGCTCCTGGCCCGGGGTATGGCTCTCGAGGTGGTAGGGCCCGAAGCCCGCCGTGTTGTTCTTGAGCCACTCCTTCGCCCACGGGTCGTCCGCCGTCGCGTGCTTCAACGCCTCGGTCGAGTCGAACACGCCGCCGTAGTAGTTCATGGCGAGAAGCTGGAGGAAGAGCGGGTTCTTCGCCTTGATCTTGAACCGGACGGTGTAGGGGTCGGGACAGGAGACATCCTCGTGCTTGTCGATGAGGAGCACCTTGGTGAAGAAGAACTTCACCGCCTTCATCTCGAAGCCGCGCTCCCAGCTCCAGCGGTGGTCCTCGCAGGTCATCTCGTTGCCGGCGTAGCTGACGATGCCCTTGCGGAGCTTGAAGGTCCATACGGTTCCGTCCTCGGACTCCTCCCAGCTCTCCGCCCAGCGGCCGGTGACCTGCTTCTCGCCCTCCTGGTTGACCCCGGCGCCGCAGGTTCCGTGCTCGGGGTACCACACCGATACGTACTGGACGAGGTCGCCCGCGTAGGTGTTGTACATGATGTTCTCGACTTCCATCGTGAACGCGATCTCGTCCACGGCGGGTGGGCTCGCCGCATAGGCGGCGATCAGGGTGTGGTCCTGATCGGAGGGCGGCGGCGCCATGCAGTCGATTTCGGCGTGGGCGGCACCCCCGAGAGCGAGCGCTCCCGCCGCCGCGAGTGCCGCGATGCTTCCACGAATTGCTGTCTTCACGTCGTTCTACTCCCTGCTCCATCAATCAATCCCGGAAGGCCGGAGCGGACTCCGGGCATCGCCCGCCCTTCGTTCAGCCGATGCTCCCTCGCCCGTCGCAGAGGGCGGGTCGTGTCCCAATGTTCGCACGTTCTCGGGACGAGCGCCTACGGGCGGGTTCGGCAGGTACGCGGCCCCGGTCCGTTCACTTCGCCGTCGTTCCCCCGCCGCCTGCCGGATCCCCCGCGAAGCTCAATCGCACAAGCCCGTCCAGGCCGGCTCGCCTCCACCCGAGATCTGCGCGGAGCCCGCTTTCCGCGAGGTGACGGCGCTGACTGCCGCATGTTTCCGGGAGTCCGACGTCCTCCCTCCCGACGCGCGGAGCCGTCCCGGTTTCCTTGGACCGCCAGGCCGCCAGCATGGCGTTCAGCCGCCGCTCCCACTCGTCTTCGTCGACGATCTCGAAGCGCACGACCCTGTCGCGCATGACCGGCACGAACTCCGCCCAATCCTTCCTCGACGCGTGCTCCGTACAGAGGTCGAAGACCGACCGTTTGTAGTCCGTGTCCTCGGGCTAGCGGAACACCCCCTTGGTCTCCATGACGAAGACCTGATGGAAGTGATCGCCGACGTTCGGTTCGTCGGTCCGCAACGTGAAGATGAAGTCCGCATAGATTCGGCCGCGCTTCCACCCTTGGACGTAGTAGTCCTTGCGGGCGCGGTTCCGATACCAGAAGAACAGCCGCTCCTGCTGGTCCAGGTATGTCGCAACCTTGTTCTCCAGCCCGTTCAGCTCGTCCTCGTTCGTCCGCTCGAAAAGGATAAGCAGATACTGGCCGCCGTCCTCCCGGTTCGCCTGCTTGCCTCCGGTCGTTTCGATCTCCCGGGGCAGGCGATTGAACTCCAGATCGTCCGTCACGACGAGAAATCGCATCTTTCCCGTGTCAAGCAGTTCCTCAAACACACGCCTGGACAACCGATCGCGTTCTCCCTCCAGGCATTTGCGGAGCTCTTCGAGGACGAACACGTAGTTCTCGACTACCCGTTCGCGCGGATACCTTTCCAGTAGTGCGCCGAACACCCGCCGTGCGACATCCCGGCCTCGCCACGGATTGGGCATCACGTCCAGCAGGTGACTCGCGGCAAAGAAATAGTCGATGTCCCCGGTCCCGGCAGCCGGTGTCCGCGAATCCGTGGAATCGGCGTCGACCAGTATCGGCCCATCCTCCAGGCCCGCGCGCAGATCGGCGTCTCTCCGACCGTCGGCACCGAGCGGTAGATCGAACAGGGAACTCACGTCCACCTCATCCCACGGCACGCGCGACAGGATGTCCGCCTCGTAGTGCACCAGCCGCCACTCCCGTCCGTCCTCGATCATGAACGCCGGCAGGACCAAATCCCGGGTTGCCTGTCGATAGTCCTCGCGTTGCCGGAGCGTCACCGTCTCGCTCGGCCGCGGAGGTCCTTCGGAGTCGGCCACGATCTTGCCTTCGAGGCCGTACAGCCCTTCCACACCGAATCCTCTGCGGACCCCCTGCAGGAGATCGGCGCCCCTGCGTTGAAAGCAGAAGACGTAACTCTCATCCAGCCACGGAACGCGGGTCTTCTTGGCGTAGGGCTGGCGGAGAATACGCCCGACGAGCTGCGTCAACGCGCTCTTGGAGCCCGGGTTCGTCAGAATCGTCAGGATATAGGCAAACGAGCAGTCCCATCCTTCCTGCAACGCCTGCTTCGTGATGATGTATCGGATCGGACAGTCGCGCGACAGCAGCCCGCCGGCCTCGTCCACCTCTTTCAGCTCGTCCTTCTGGCTCGTCTTGATGGCGACCTGCTCCGCGCTGATCTCGGGATGACGCAGCAGGTAGTCCCGGACATCCGCGAGCGTGCGCTTCTGGTACTCCTTGAGGACCATCTTCGTGGTTCTACAGCAGCATGTTCACGGAGTCCGGCCTCAGTCCGCGCTCAACCTGTCCACCGCTTCGTAGATCTGAAACGGCAGTTGCTGAAAGGTGATGCGGTAGCGGTACAGGAACTCCTGGTCGAGGTACTTGGTCGGGGCAAACACGAGCTTGTTCCGCTTCGTGCCGGGCAACCCGCGGGCGACGTCCAGCGTCAACGCCATGTCCTTGAGCTGCTCGACATCCGCCTCGTAGATGAGGAACACGTCGTAGAGCCGGCTGCTGCCGATGAACCAGTCCTGACGCCGAATCTGCTCCGGCACGGACTCCTCACCGGTGGCGGTGAAGAAGATGTAGCTCGCAAGCTTCCCGTAGTCCGGCAGGTTCGAACCGTCGAGAATCGACTCCTGACGCATCGGCCTGCCCAGCTTGAAGTAGCTGAACGTCCCGCCGAGCCCGGTCTTGAGCGCCTCGTCCTTCGCCGACGGGACGCCCTTGATGACGCGCCGCACCCGCTCGGCAGTGATGGAGTCCACGTAGTCTTCGCACTCGATCAGCACGAAGCGGCGGTTCCCGCCGTCCTCCCGGTTCAGGGCCAGCACCGCGTGCGCGGTCGTCCCGGATCCGGCGAAGGAGTCGAGCACGATGGAGAACTTGTCGGTTGAGAGAAGCAAAATCCGAGTCAATAGCTCGACTGGCTTGATTGTAGTAAAGTCCGGAAAGTTGTCCGGAAAAATCTGAAGAAGCGTCTTCTTGGCGCCCTGTGTGTGACTGACTTCCTTGTACGTCCAAATCGTTTCCGGCACCAATCCTTGCTTCACCTCGGAAAGAAACCGCTTGATAGCTGGCACCTTAAGCATCCCCTCATATTTTACAAGATGCCGAACATTCTCTTGTACATCTTGTGTTCGGCCAGCATTGCGGCGAATTCGTCGAGTAACGGTTGCAATCGTTGCGTTGGCCAATTGGGAATATGTTCATACAGCATGTGCCCTTGGCGAAACAACGAATGAGTGCGATGTTTGACGGTATTGACCTTCAACCAGCGGTCATAGCCGATACGCTCCCCAGCGGCCCCGAGCAAGGACAACAGCGCAATCGCCAATACACTGAACAACAACAATCGGTCGCGGCGCTCGGGGCGTGGGACGCGCATCGACGACAAGCCAAGGCCATAGCGCGGGTCCTTCAGGTCGCGAAAGCTCGTTTCGATTCCCCAACGCTTGGCGTAGTATCGCACGAGGAGTCGCGGTGCAGCGTTTCGGTCACTGGCGGCCAGACACCAAGCGTCGTTCATGTCCTTGTCGCGCAAGCAAACGACCGTACCGACGGTGAGCAGGTGAGCGTCGGTGACCCGGGCGTTTCGCAACGTGCGGGCTCTGCCGGCTGGGCCGACCCATTGCGACGCCAGGCGCCGCTCCCCGCTCTGACTGGTCACGTAGTAGCTTGCGGGCAGCCGAATCACATAGCCGAACCCCAGATCTTCCTCCAGAGTTTTGAACAGGTTACAGTCTGCGAACCCCCGGTCCGCGACCACCGTCACCCTCACCCCCTCGGGCACCACCTTCGAGAACCGATACAACAGCTCGTCCTCATAACGGTTGCGATTGTCCTTCAACGTCGCCGTCGATACCGTCTCCCACATCAGGGCCGTGGCCCGGCCATGCTCGGTGAGCATCGACACCATCAACGTATCGTGCCCGTCGCGAGAAAAGCTGGTCCAATCCAATGCCACCACGATCTCCTCGCGTGCTCCAATCACATGAGGCACCCAATACGAAAAGAACTCGTCCAATTCGATGGCGGCATTACTGAGTAGCCGGTCGACCTGCTTGACACCGTGTTTGCTCACGGTTCCACGGGCGTGGGCTAATCCTTGTCCAATCGCATGCACGGCCAACGAGGCACTGGTCAGGACTCCGAGCGCACCGTGGGCGAGCGACAAGACCCGTTTGGCATGCAGGTCGCCATCATACAGCTCGTTGATGAAGGACTTCAGATGTTCTTCACGCAGTACGTCCCGGGCTTTCACGAACTACCCTCCGAAGTGAAAGCCGATATTTTGTTCCCAATCTCCTGTGCGTACAAGCCTGATGTCAGACTCCCGGGAAAGGGTGGTGCAAAATACTTCAAGTGATCTTGACCCATCGCGGGTGCAAAATGGGTAAAACAAACCCAAATCCCGTGCCTTCCTTGTACCGACTTCGATCAAATCAAATCACTGGCAATGATCCCTTAGAAAACAGATGAGGGGATCGCTGAGCGCGGAAGAGCCAATTTTCGTTGACTATTCAGGCGTTGCCGGTTCCCTGTCGTGGTTGAAAGGTCTCCGCAGTCGGCATACTCGCCCGAAGTCCTCGCATCGATCCGGTCAGCATCCCGCCCTTCGAGGCCATCACCTTCGGCCTCGACGCGCTCTGGCCCTGAAATCGCCCCCGGTCTCCGCGCCGGGGAACCGTCCATCCGCACTGCGGCATCCGCTTCCGGGAGCACGAGAGGACGCCGCCACGCCTCTGCGCGGAACGGATTCGTTCCTGTCCACTATTCGGCCAGGTCGGGTCGGGATTCAGAGCAGGGCGTATCCGAGCTCGCGGGCGGCGTTCCGCAGCACGCTGAGCATGGCCGGGTCTCCGAGTGAGCGGTGAAGGCTCGGGTTCTCGGGTACCACGCCCGTTTCCGCCGCGCGTTCCGTGAAGACCATCGCCGGGCGATTCGCGTGCATCGAGGAAGGGTAGTAGAGGCCGCCGAGCTCGGGATACGAATCATGGAACGCTCGCGCCCAGACGCGGGAAACCGACCGGGGTCCGGTCATCAGTCCCATGGATGCGCCCGCGCGGGTCGGAAAGCTGCCGGTGAGATCCAGCAGCCGCGCCGGGTGCCCGGTTTCGAGTCCGACCAGCCAGGGATCGTTGTGCCAGCGATTGACGACGCGCGTTTTCTGAAAGACCTCCGCGAGGCACGTCGTCGGATGCTCGGCTGCGTACATCACCGCCCGGTCCCGCCGGTCGGGCTCGCTCTCTTCGTGATGGTCGAAACGCGCGTCAACGGGCCCGACGCGCCGGAAGTCCTTCCAACTCGTGGGATGGAGGCCGCCCCGGAAGTAGACCCGCCAGACCACGGAGCCGGCGGGGATGATCCTCACCTCCGGATGCAACGATTCGAGCAGTTCCGGGGACGGCTTCCGGGGTACCTTCGGCATGCATCAAAGGTCCCGGGCAAGCACGGCGACCGGCGCGGGGTCCATGCCGGACCGCAGCCAATCAAGGGGACTGAGGATATCTCCCCCGGGAGCCTCCAGTTCCGGATCGGGGCCGGTGTACCAGCGCAGCACCGAGACGGCGTCCAGGTTCGCCGGGAGAGCCGCGTTGACAGGGCCGATGTTGGGCACGAGTCCCTCGTCCCCGAACTGAAAGACGGGGATCTTCCACCGCCCTTCGAGTCGAAGCGCATAGAGGGCTCGCTCGCGGATCAACTGCCGCACGCGGACCGCGGTGACACCCCCGAGGCGTTCCCCCGCCCGGGCTGGCGAGAGGCTGGTGGCGAGGATCGCCGCGAACTCGGTCGCATACACGATCATGGGGTCGGCGCGGCGCGGAGATTCCTCCACCTCGACGCTGGCCTGCGCGAGCAAGCCCAGCTCCGATGGCGTCAGCTCGTCCCTCGACGGCGCGTACAGGGTGCGGTGCATGCTCTCGATCGCGCGCCGAAGGGCCTCGTTCAGAGCCTCCGGCGCCTGGGCGCTCAGACCGTACATCTGGAAGTAGAGAGCTTCGGACTGCAGGACAGACGGTGCCATGGGCGCTCCCGGCTTATGTTTTATTCTGTGGAAAGCATACGAAAGTATACCATCACGCGCCTCGCCGTCACCCTCCGGGATCCAGGGGCAGCAACCGCAAACGCACCGGCGAGGAACGAGAGGCCCGGTCGCATTCGATTCCGGCACGGGTGCGCCGGGGCCCGGCGGTACGACAGACGTTCCCGGCCCTCTCCTCGGGCCGCCACCTCCGAAGCGAAGGGCCTTGCCGCGATAGCGTACGAGGGACGGCTCAGCCGCCGGACTCGTGCAGGCGGGAGTCGTAGATCGCAGACGCGGTGCGGAGGGCGGCCGCCACCTCGGTGCGAAGGGTCTCGGGGCCGAGCACCTCCACCTCCGCCCCGTACTTGAGGATGTTCATGACGAGCTCGCGCGAGTCGGTGTACGGCAACTTGAGCTCGTAACGGCCGTTCGCGTCGAACGCGCCCTCCTGGCGCGAGTGCCAGATCTCGTCCGCCACCCAGCGCGCCTGCACCTCGGAGAAGCGAAGGTGCGCCACCCGGGGACGGCCCGCGCCGGCGAAGATCCCGTAGCCCGCGCCGAGGTCCCGGTCGAGGGTGAAGTCCGCGATCTCGCGCGCCGGCTCATCCACCACCGCCGCATGGCGGACGCAGTCGAGGGCGAAGCTCCGGAGGCCGTTGCGAAGGTGGCACCAGGCGTCGAGGTACCAGTTCTCGCGGTAGTGCACGAGGCGCTGCGGCGAGAGGGTGCGCTCCAGCGTCTCGTCGCGCGGCCGGCTGTAGTGGGCGACGCGCACCCGCCGGCGGGCGAGCAGCGCCTCGCAGATCGTCCCGAATTCGCCGGAGCGGACCTCGCGGCGCGGCGCGTGCAGGATCCGAACGCGCCGCGCGACCTCCGAGGAGGCCTCGGCATCGCCGCCAAGGAGCGCACGCGCCCGGTCCATCAACGGTTCGACGTGCGGACCGAGCAGCCCCGGGTGCACCTTCTCGAGCAGCTCGCGGAGCGCGAGGAGGGCCCGGATCTCCGCCTCGTTCAACCAGAGCCCGGGGAGCGCGTAACGGGGCGCGGTCGGGGCCGCCTCCGTGAACCGGTACCCGCGGGCCTCCCGATCCCACATGATCGGGGCGTGCAACCGGTCGCGCAGATACTCGAGGTCTCGCTTGAAGGTGGCGCGCGAGATCTCGAGCTCTTCGAGAAGCGTCCCGATCGGGACCACCCCGCGCTCGCGGAGCAGCGCGTCAATCCGGTAGAAGCGCTCGGTCCGATCCACTCGCCCCCTCCCCCTCGACCGGGTCTCTTCGGCCGCTCGACCTTGCCGGACCCGCGCGGGACCACGACAGCTTAACCTCGCCGCACGTGGACAGGTGCCGCGAGCCTCCATAGACTCGTCCGGCCGGCGCCCGACTCCACTCCATCGAGTGGACCCCGGGCGCCCGCCGCCACCACCACGACCAGGACGACGGACACGATGGAGACCGCGAGCGCACCCCGCCGGCCGAAGCAGATCCCGACCCCCGCCGTGCCCTCCCCGGCCGCACCCCTGCCGCCCGGCGCGGCGGCCCTCGAGGCGATGGACGCGGGAGAGATCCCGCGCCGCTACCTCGGAGCCGCGGCGTGGACGGGGGCGGAGATGAGGGAGCGCGACGACTGGATAGTCCGGCTCACCGAAGCCGATCGGGCGGAGCTCGACGCGGCCTGGCGCGCGACCGCGCAGCTCCCGATCGAGGCGATCGGCCCCGGCGACTTCGCGCTTCCCGCCCTCGGCCCGAAGCTCCACGCCCTCCGAGACGAGATCATCGACGGGCGCGGATTCGTGCTCCTGCGGGGACTCGACATCGAGGGGTGGCCGATCGAGCGCACCGCCCGCACCTACTGGGGGATTGGCTCGTGGTTCGGCCGGGCGGTGTCCCAGAACGCGATGGGGCATGTCCTCGGGCACGTCCGCGACCTCGACTTCGACACCCGCGACCCCAACGTGCGCACCTACCAGACGACCGAACGCCAGTACTACCACTCGGACTCGTGCGACATCGTGGCGCTCATGTGCCTTCGTCCGGCGAAGCGGGGGGGGTTGAGCAGCATCGTGAGCTCCGTCACCCTCTTCAACGAGATGGCGCGGCGGCGCCCGGAGCTCGCCGCGGTCCTCTCCGAGCCGATGCCCTTCGACCGGCGGGGGGAGGTCCCCGACGGCGAGGAGCCCTTCTTCCTCAACGCGGTCTTCAACCACCACGCGGGGCTCGTCTCGAGCTACGTCTCGCGGCGCTACGTCGAGTCCTCGCAACGTCACCCGAGCGCGCCCCGGCTCACGCCGCTCCACCTCGAGGCCATGGACCTCCTCGACGAGCTCGCCGAGGACCCGGACCTGCATCTCGACATGGAGTTCCGCCCCGGAGACATCCAGCTCCTCCACAACCACACCATCTTCCACGACCGGACCGCGTTCGAGGACTGGCCGGAGCCGGAGCGCAAGCGCCACCTCCTCCGCCTCTGGCTCTGCCCCCCGAACGGCCGCCCGCTCCCCGAGCGCTACGCGGGCCGCTGGGGGAGCGTCACCGTCGGCGATCGGGGCGGGATCGTGTGCCCGGAAACGAAGCTCCACGCCCCGCTTTCCCCGATCTAGCGGTATCGGCTCGCCAGCCGCTCACTCGTCGCGAAGGTCTCGTCTCGGCAACGGTACAGCCGGCCAGTTGAAAGCGCGCGTTGCATGCAGTGCGGCAACGGACATGGCGAAGCGTGCGTGGCAGATGGCGCAGCGACGATATCGAGCCGCGAAACGGCGGTGGTCAAGGCGCGGCCCGCGGATAGCGGCGACCGTTCAACTGTTCCCCGATGAACGTCGCTCGCACGAAGTACCGGTAGGTAACCAGGATGATCCCGGTTGCCATGGTCACGACCAGTGCGACCTTGACGATCCCCGGTGCCGGCAGATTCGCGAGAAGGAGGGGCAGCAAGATGGCGAACGGCACGTGGACGATGTAGATCCAGTAAGAGGCGTCCGCCATGTAGCGCCAGCGGGGGCTTGGATGGTTCAGGTAGCGAAGGAACAATCCGAACAGGCCGTAGGCCAGGAACCACGCGGACAGCGAAAGGAAAACCACCGCCCCCGGATGATGCCCCCCCGAAGTCGCGGGGCAGGTCCTGTCCGGATTGGGGGTGCTGCCGAGCTCGAAGAAGGCG
>JAJECB010000236.1 GCA_022822245.1 Gammaproteobacteria bacterium | reverse complement strand
GCGGGCCGAGAACTCGCTGGGGAGGGCGAGGGCCTCGTCGAAGGCGTTCGTGTGCAGGGACTGGGTGCCGCCGAGGACCGCGGCGAGGGCCTCGATGGTGGTGCGCACGACGTTGTTGTACGGATCGAGGCTCGTCAGGCTCGCCCCCGAAGTCTGGCAGTGGGTGCGGAGCATGAGCGAGCGCGGGTCGGTCGGCGCGAACTTCTCCTCCATGAGGGTCGCCCAGAGCCAGCGCGCGGCCCGGAGCTTCGCGACCTCCATGAAGAAGTCCATCCCGATCCCGAAGAAGAACGAGAGCCGGGGCGCGAAGCGGTCGACGTCGAGCCCGCTCGCGAGGGCCGCGCGGACGTACTCGACCCCGTCCGCGAGAGTGAACGCGAGCTCCTGCACGCACGTCGCACCCGCCTCGAGCATGTGGTAGCCCGAGATCGAGATTGGGTTGAAGCGCGGCATGTGCTCAGAGGTGTAGCCGATGATGTCGGAGACGATCCGCATCGAGGGCGCCGGGGGGTAGATGTAGGTGTTGCGGACCATGAACTCCTTGAGGATGTCGTTCTGCATGGTCCCGGAGAGGTCGGCGGAAGCCACCCCCTGCTCCTCGGCGGCGACGACGTACATCGCGAACACGGGGAGCACCGCGCCGTTCATGGTCATGGACACGGACATCCGATCGAGGGGGATCCCGTCGAAGAGGATCTTCATGTCCTCGACGGAGTCGATCGCGACTCCGGCCTTGCCGACGTCCCCCTCGACGCGCTCGTGGTCGGAGTCGTAGCCCCGGTGGGTCGCGAGGTCGAAGGCGACCGAGAGCCCCATCTGCCCCGCCTCGAGGTTGCGGCGGTAGAAGGCGTTCGATTCCTCCGCGGTGGAGTAGCCGGCGTACTGGCGCACCGTCCAGGGGCGGCCCGTGTACATCGTCGCCCGGGGGCCGCGAACGAAGGGCGGGAGACCCGGAAGGGTCCCGAGGTGGGCGAGGTCGTCGAGGTCCGCCTCGGTGTAGAGGGCCTTGACCCGGATCCCCTCCGGGGTCTCGGCGGCGAGGTCGTCCTCGGAGCCGCCGCGGGTCTCGCGCGCCACGAGCGCGCGCCAGTCTTCGAGCGTCTGTCGCGGCTTCGCCATGCTGCCGCCCTCCTCGTCTCTCGCCTCGCCGCCCTCGCCCGGGCGCGCTCCGGCGGGCACCGCACGGTGCCGATTGCCAAAGATAACCCGTTCCGCCACCCGATCCATAACCGGACGGGCGCCGGGCCTCGCATCGGACCGGAGGGCGAGTTCCGGGTTGGCGGTCCGTTCTGCGACAATGGCCGGACGATCCGCGACCGTAGCCGGCGGGGTGGCTCGTCCCGGGCGCGGAGCCCGCCCCTTCACCCCACGGAGAGACTCCATGCAAGCCACCATGACGACGTCCAAGGGCGCCATCCGACTGAACCTCTTCCCCGAGCAGGCGCCGGTCACGGTGGCGAACTTCGTCAACCTCGCATCGCGCGGGTACTACGACGGGCTCAAGTTCCACCGCGTGATCGCGAGCTTCATGATCCAGGGCGGCTGCCCGCGTGGAACCGGAAGCGGGGGACCGGGCTACCAGTTCGAGGACGAGTTCGACCCGTCGCTGCGCCATGACCGGCCGGGGCGGCTCTCGATGGCGAACGCCGGCCCGGGCACCAACGGCTCGCAGTTCTTCATCACCCACGTCCCGACCCCGTGGCTCGACGACAATCACTCGATCTTCGGAGAGGTCGCGGGCAGCGCGGACCAAGCGGTCGTCGACGCCATCGCGCAGGGCGACGCCATCGAGTCCGTCACCATCGAAGGCAACACCGGTGCGCTCCTCGCCGCGCAAGGAGACCGCATCGCGGAGTGGAACACCCGCCTCGACCGCTGACGCACCCCGTCCGCGGCAGCGCCCGAAATAGCGAGAGCGCGAGTGCTGTCGGGAGCGTTTCAGGCGGAGTACCGGTCGGTTGCACGATGCCCTGATCGTGCAAGGCCTCGGGTCATGGCGAACACTTGGCCGTCCGGCGACGAGCGTATACCGCCTTCTTGCCGTCCGGGTGGCGGACCACCCGATGTGTGAGGAAGCGGCAAACGCATGACGCATTCGGGAAGAGATTCGGAGAGCGCACGCCGCCGGCTCGATCGAGCCCTGGAAGCGCTCCGCCGCGCCCTTGGCGGCTATATCGCGGAATTGCCGAGGACTCAACCCGCGGCGCATGACCGCCATGACTTGCAGCGCCTGCTCAAACTGTTCATCGAACGCTTCCCGGAGCTCCCTTTGAAATCCCACGTCAGGACCTTGGCGTTTGCCGCGAAGGATGCACGCAACGAAATCGCTCACTACGCAGGAGCCATGCCACCGGACCGGGCCCTGCTCCATCTATCGAATGTGCGGCAGCTACTGGAAGACCTCGGCACGAAGGAGGCATTCGAGGAAGTGGACCGCCTGTACCAGGAACAGCTCGATGCGCTTCGGCCTCGAGAGGGAACTTCGAAGGACACGCCGGCCGGCGGTGTGGTCGCGCCCCGGACATCCTTGGTGGAACCCCTGAAGGAACCGCAAGCAAACTCTCCGCACACCCTGCCCGATACCGGCGGCCGGCGGCCCGGGACGGCACGCGGCGGGTACGGCGGCAAGTACGCACCGTTGTACCGGCACCTGATGGCGAGAACGGGGGATGAGTGGCCCGCATCGTTTCGCGAGGTCGAGTCGATACTCGGGTTTTCCCTGCCGGATTCCGCCCGCGGACACCAAGCCTGGTGGAGCAACACGGAAACCCACAGCCAGGCGAAGGCATGGATTGCGGCGGGTTGGAGGACCCGCGACGTAAATCTCGCCATGGAACGATTGTCATTCGCGCGTTCTCGAGGCCGCGGGCGAGAGGTCCGGAGATCGTTGGCCGCCGCACCACCCCCGTTGCAGAACGCCGGCCCCGCCCGGCCCTCCCCACGACCCGCGGCGGGCCTGTCGCAGGCAGACCGCATTCGGTCGTTCGCAGTTGCCCACTTCATCGAGCCCGCCCGGGACGCGGGCCGGACGACGGTGACCATCCGAGCCGGAGACATCGGTCGCCGCATGGGTTTGCAGCAGAACATGCCCAACGTATGCAACGCGCTTGGTGGCCGCAAGTTCGAGGCGCTGGCCGACGCAAGGCTCGTCGACCGTTCGGGGCCCCGGTTGGCGCCAACACGGTGTTCGCGTACTCCATCGGTGCCGGTCCTCCCACGGCATCGGGCACGGATCGGGGGCTGACATCGCCTTCGGCGGCCGCGCCGCGAATCCGGCACGGAGGGACCAGCGCGCCGAGGCGGCGCCTCGGTCCGCGCTCTCCGCTCGGGAGTACACCGCGGACGGTCGTCGTCTTTCCGTGCGCTACGGCGAAAGCTCGGGATGCCGGACGCCTGCGCCTGCCGGATGGGCGCCGGGTGTCTTTCGTCGCCAAGCCTTCATTGGCTCCGGCCAACCCGTCCGTGGTGTACCGGCGGCTGGACGATCGCGCTCCCGACGGCACCACCTTTCGAGACATGCTTGTCGAATACAATCTCCATCCGGGCGAGAACCCTTGGAGACTACTGTCGGCATGGCGGCTCTACCGCCCGGTCGTGTACGGGGAGCTAGCACGGGAACCGGGCATCGCCAACCGGTTGGGGCCTGATCACGGCCGACTTCCTGACGCCGGACTACGACATTACCTGGTCGGCCAACGCTGAACGCCACAAGCGAAGGACTCGCCGGGACCGATACGAGGACTTCCGGCAGCTACCCGTCAAGGACGTCGATCGGGTCGTCTTCGCGGGCGGGAAGGACTATATCCCGATGTTTCTCTCGCTCACCGGCGATTGCGACGGCAAACGCGTCGTGTTCTTCAACTCGGCCGTTCCTCCCCGTGCGCGCAACGCCCGGTTCGTCCGTTTCGAAACCGACACGAAGACGAACTGGCACTACGAGTGGGCCCGTGCCTGGCTCGACGGGAAGATTGATTTCGAGTGACGCAGGGCACTGGCCGGGCGCGGGTTCGATGTCCGGGTGCGGCGCCGCAACGACCGGGAACCCCGGCGATGCGTGACGCTCCCTGGATACTGGTCAATACCGAGACCAGCGGCTCCCGGGCACCGGTGTTCGTCGTCGCAATCGGTGCACAACGCATGCGGGGATGGGAGCCGGAGGGCCCTTCGTTTCACGGGCTGCTCAACCGGGATGAGGGGACTCCACCGGAGACCGCGCGGGAAGGCGGCCATGCCCGGGAGATGCTTGAGCGCGACGACGAATCGGCCGAGGCCGCATACGGGGCATTCGCGGAGTACACCGCAGACCGGCCCCTCGTCGCCTACCCCCTCCGGTACCACCTCGATCAGGTGCTGATCCCGGATTGGGAGCAGCTCGGCATCGGCCCGATCGGCACGCGGGGTTTCTGTGCCCGGTGCCTTGCCCAGCGGCTGCTGGATCCGAGCCCGGCCGGGAGCGTCCGGTTGCCGGCGCTGCGCCGCCATTACGGGCTGCCCGGGCGCGGCCCCTATCCTGCGCTGGATGACGTGGAGACCGTCATCGACCTCCTCGCGTGGGTCCTCCGTCCCATGGCCGAGCGCCGCGGTCTCGATTCGTGGCAGAGCGTGTGTGATTTCACTACCCAGGAGTGGTATCCGACCCGCATCGGGTTCGGCAGGTTCAAGGGCCGCCGGTTCCGGGAGGCGGAGTCGGACGACGCGCTGCATGACTGGATCGTCGGGTTGTCCCGATCGTCCAACCCCCGCAACCCGGCCGCCGGCGCCTGGTATCTGGCCCGACTGGCCGAACGGGAGCGGGCGGACCGGACGCGGCCACGAGAGGAGGCGGGGGCGGGACCCGGAGAGGGACCCGGCGCGCTCGAGACCGGGATCGTCATCTACACCGATCCGGCCGTCGAGGGACTGAGACGGCGCATCGCCGCCGCCCGTACCCGGCTGGCGGAGGTGGAAGCGGAGTACATGAACGTCCGCGCGCGGGTGGAGTTCGTCGAGTGGAAGCTCTACGACCTGCTGCGCGACCGATACCGCCGGCGCGACCGCCTTGCACGGCTGGTGGACCACCGTCGCCGCTACGTGGAAGCGCTGCTGCAGGACGGGGAGGAAGAGGCCGAGAGCGTCGCCGGCGCGCATGAACGGGCGCAGGAGGATCTGGATGCCGATTACGAATCCCTGGACCGGGACGCCGAAAGCCGGAGCGAACCGACCCCCGAGCAGGAACGGGAGATCAAGGCGCTTTGGCGCAAGCTCGTGAAGATGTATCACCCCGACCGTCATGCCGGCGAGCCGGAGAAACGCGAACGATACAATCGGCTGATCCAGGCCATCAATCAGGCGAGAGACGGGGGAGACGTCGGCGTCCTGCGCGAGATCGCGAACGACCCGGAGGGCTTTTCCCGGCGGCAGGGCTGGGGGCGCCTCGATATCGGCGATGACGATGCTCCCGACCGCCTGAGGCAGCTCTGCGACGGACTCGAGGCGCAGATCGTCACCCTGCTCGACAGGTTGAACGGCCTCCGGAACAGTGCAGCATTCGATCTGTACAACCGGGTGGAAGCCGCGCCGGAAACGCTGGACGAGATTGCCGGGGAAGAGGGAGCGATTCTGGACGAGGAGATCGCCGCGCTGGAAGCGGAAGCGGAGCAGCTCGGAACGGAAATCGAAGAGCTCACTGGAGAACCGTGCCAAGTGACCCTCTGATCTCCGAATCGATCGAACGTCGCGCGAAATGGCGAGCGAAGCGACGAGCCGACCCCCGGTTCTGGCCATGCCGGGCGAGCAGGTGAATACCCCGCGGCGAGGAGCAGGTCCCATGAGTGACAGAGACGGCAAACCCATCGTATCCCGACCCGCGGGCGAGCTTGCCCGAATCCGGCCCGGCGCCGGTGCAATCCTCGACCGCATGATCGACGACGCGGCGGACATCGCCCGCCGGTGGGATGCGGCTCGGGACGGGACCGGCGGGCACGTATCCGAAGGACCTGATCATCGTGATACCGTCGGGACGAGCGAAGCCGACGCTCAGTTCCATCTCGGGGTCATGTACCGTTACGGCTTGGGCGTCGCCGAGGATAACGCCGAGGCGGTAAGGTGGGTTTTGCACACTGCCGAGCGGGGCGACGCCCTCGCTCAACTCAATCTCGGGTTCATGTACTCCATGGGTCGGGGCGTTCCCGAAGATGATGCCGAAGCGATAGAATGGTATCAACGCGCCGCCAAGCAGGGACACACCGACGCCCAGTTCCGTCTCGGGCTCATGTACTACCATGGCAGCGGCGTTCGCGAGGATGATGCCGAGGCCGCGAAATGGTATCAACGCGCCGCCGAACAAAGCCACGCCGACGCGCAGCACGCTCTCGGGGACATGTACTACTATGGCGAAGGTGTTCCCGAAGATGATGCCGAGGCAGTAGAGTGGTATCAACGCGCCGCCGAACAAAGCCATGCCGGCGCGCAGTGCGCTCTCGGGGACATGTACTACTATGGCGAAGGTGTTCCCGAGGATGATGCCGAAGCGGTAGAGTGAGGTGGTCGGGGTAGTTTGGACAGTCCGAGGGCCGGAATAAGGTGTACCGGGACTGTGATGTGATGCCCTCGGGACGATCGTACCCGTGGCCGGTGACCGGCGTCGAGGTACGCTGAAACTCTGGTCTGTGGATCGCTGGTGGTTGGTCCTGTGG
>JAJECB010000154.1 GCA_022822245.1 Gammaproteobacteria bacterium | reverse complement strand
TCCCGCCGGCACCGCGCTGCTCGGGTTCTGCGGCGCGCCCTGGACCCTCGCCGCCTATCTCGTCGAGGGGCGGGGGGTGAAGGACTTCCCGACCCTGCGCGCGTTCGCGGCCGCCGAGCCCGCCGCTCTCGACGACCTGCTCGGGCGCCTCTCCCGGCTCATGGCGGGTTACCTCGTCCGCCAGGGCGAAGCGGGGGCCGACGCGGTGCAAGTGTTCGACTCCTGGGCGGGACTGCTCTCCCGCTCCGATTGGGAACGCCTCATCCGTCCCCATCTGGAGGCCATGCTGGAGACGGTAGGTGCGGCCGGGGTGAAGCGGATCCTCTTCGTGCAGAATGCGCCCCACCTCGTGGACGCGTACGCGGAGCTTCCGGCAGAGGTGCTCGCGGTGGACTGGCGGGTGGACCTTGCCGCCGTTCAGCGCCGGCACGGGGGGCGGCGGGCGGTCCAGGGGAACATCGACCCCGCCGTCCTCACCGCCGGCGCGGATGCCGCCCGGGCCGCGGCCGCGGAGCTCCTCGGCCGGGTGGAGCCGGCCGGTCACATCGTCAATCTCGGGCACGGGATCCTGCCCGGGACGCCCATCGAGAGCGTGGAGGCGCTCGTCGATGCGGTGCACGGCGAGTCGAGTTGAAGCCGCCGCCCGGCCCGGCCGGGCGCCGCGGAACGAAGGAGCCACCCCGGACGAGGAAGCGATGAGCGACAGCGAGGCACGAACGCCGCCCGGCGCCCCCGCCTCCCCGACCGCCCCCGACCTCGCGGAGAAGGGCACCCGGGACGGCGAGCGGATCTCCCTCGACCGCCGGCTCTTCGTCAAGTTCACCGCCTGGGGGAACTGCCGCGACGTGGGCGCGGCCGCCGCCGCGCTCGAACGCGGCGGGGTCACCGGCGCGCTCTACCTCGACGCGAACGACCCGCGCGGGATCGGGCTCGTCGCGGTGAGCGAGGACCCGGAGTGGTTCGTCACCACTTGGCGGGACCTGCTCGCCTCCCCGCCCTTCGATGCGATGGAGCGAAAGGCGGAGCTCGACATGCTGGGACGCACCTACTCCATCGGCTACGAGCCGGACCTCGAGCACTTGCTCTTCGAGCGGCCGATCTCCCGCATCACCGACCCGGCGCTCCGCTGGGCGATCTGGTATCCGCTTCGCCGTTCCAAGTCCTTCGCGACCCTCCCCGCCGCCGACCAGCGCCGTATCCTCGCCGAGCATGGCACCCTCGGCCACCGGTACGGCTCCGCCGGGCTCGCCCTCGACGTGCGCCTCGCCTGTCACGGCCTCGACCGGAACGACAACGACTTCATCATCGGGCTCCTCGGCGCGAACCTCTTTCCCCTCTCCTCCATCGTCCAGGCGATGCGGGGGACGGAGCAGACCTCCCGGTACCTGGAGAGCCTCGGGCCGTTCTTCGTCGGCCGGGTCGCGTGGCAGGGACGGAGGCGGCCGCCGGCCGAGGGTCCATGAGCATGGAACCGCTCTTCGACGACGGCGCGAACCGCTACGACGCCCTCCTCGTCGTCTCCTTCGGCGGCCCGGAAGGCATGGCGGACGTCATGCCGTTCCTCGACAACGTGCTGGACGGCCTTCGCCTCCCGGACGCCGCGAAGCGGCGCGTCGCCGCCCGCTACGAGCGCTTCGGCGGGGTGAGCCCCATCAACGCCCATACCCGGGCGCTCATCGCGGCCCTCCGGGACGAGCTCGACCGTCACGGTTCGGCCCTCCCCGTCTACTGGGGGAACCGCAACTGGCACCCCCTGCTCCCGGACACCCTGCGGCGGATGGAGGCGGACGGCGTCGAACGCGCCCTCGCCTTCGTCACGAGCACCTTCGGCTCCTACAACGGCTGCCGGAAGTACCGCGAGGACCTCTACCAGGCGGTCGAGGGGCTCCGCCGGCCGCCCGTCATCGACCGGCTCCGGTACGGCTACAACCACCCGGGATTCATCGCCGCCGTCACCGGACGGGTCGAGGAGGCCCTTGCCGCCATCCCGGAGGAGCGGCGCGGCGATGCGGCGATCCTCTTCACCGCCCACAGCCTCCCGGAGTTCCCGGCCCGCCGGGCGCCCTACGTCGGCCAGCTCGAGGAAGCGAGCGAGCTGGTGACGGCCGGGCTCGGCCGCCGCCCTCCGGCCCGCCACCGGCTCGTCTACCAGAGCCGGAACGCGCGCTACGGCCCCGGCGAGTGGCTCGGCCCGGACATCCGCGACGCCCTCGCGGAGGAGCGGGAACGGGGCACGACGGACGTGGTGGTCGCGCCCATCGGCTTCGTCTGCGACCACCTGGAGGTGGTGCTCGACCTCGACGTCGAGGCCAAGGAGCGGGCGGACGAGCTCGGGATCAACATGGTCCGGGCCGCCACCGTCGGCACCCACCCCGCGTTCGTCGGCATGATCCGTGACCTCGTCCGCGAGCGCATGACGGAGAGCCCGGAGAGGGCGGCGCTCGGGACGTGCGGGCCGAGCCACGACCTCTGCCCCTCCGATTGCTGTCCTTCCGGCCGTCCGGGGCCGGCGAAGCCCGCCCTTGGCGGCCACCCCCTTCCGCCCGGCTCGTCGTGAGGGCGAGCGGGGAGCGCTGACCCTTGTCCGTGCCCCGGCACCGGAGCGATGTCGTCGTCATCGGCGCCGGGCTCTCCGGGCTTGCCGCCGCGCTCCACCTCGAAGCCAACGGTGCGCGCGTGCAGGTGGTGGAGGCGCAGGAACGGGTCGGCGGCCGGGTCCACTCGATGCGCCGCCTCGGCCATCGCCAGGAGGCGGGGGGCGCCTACATCGGCGCCGGCTACCGGCGGGTCATCGCCGTCGCCGAGCGCCAGGGGATCGAGCTTGCCGACGTGACCGCGATGCTCGCGTTCTTTCGCGAGCAGGAGCTGGCGCTCGGCGGAGAGCTCATCCGGCAGTCCGAGTGGCCGGACCACCCGCGGAATCCCTTCCCCGGTGAGGACCGGGCGCTCATGCCCTGGACGTGCCACCGGGTGCTCGCGGTGCGCGAGAACCCGCTTGCCGCGCCCGGCGATTGGCTCGACCCCCGATTCGCGACGCATGACGTCCCGGTAAGCGAATGGCTGGCCGGCCTCGGGTTCGGCGAGGCCGCCATCGGGCTCGGCTACGACCTGAACCCGAGCTTCGGCGACGACGCCCGCGCCGCTTCCGCCCTCCTCGGGTTCTTCCGGGCCGCGTTCTCCGTGGAGCAGCGCCGGCTCGCCCCCGAAGGGGTGCTCGGCTACACCGCCCGGGACGGGGTGCAGCGCATCCCGGAAGCGATGGCCGACGCGCTCCGGGGCGAGGTCCACTTCGGCCGCACGGTCACCGCGATCGCGTGCGATCGGAGGGGGGCGGAGGTGGCTTGCGCGGACGGGACCGTCTACGCCGCGCCCCACGTCGTCTGCTCGCTCCCCTTCGGCGTGCTCCGCGGAATCGCGGTCGACCCGCCGTTCACGGGCCGGCAGGCGGAGGCGGTACGCCGCCTCGAATCCCAGCCCGTAACCCAGGTCTACCTTGCGCACCGATCCCGCTTCTGGGAGGAGGACGGCTACCGGCCGAGCATGTTCACGGACGGACCCGCGGGCATGGTCGCCGCGTCCCGCAACGGCGACGACCCGTCCGAGGTGACGAGCTTCACCGCGTGGGCGATGGGGCGGAACGCGCGCCGGCTGGACGGCCTCCCGGAGGCCGAGGCGGGGCGGCTGGTCCTCGCTGCCGTCGAGGCGGTCCGGCCCGCGGCGCGGGGTCAGCTCGAGTTCGTGGGCCTCAAGTCATGGGGCCGGGACCCGTTCGCCCGGGGGGGGTGGGCCTGGTTCCGGCCGGGCGAGATCAGCCGGTTCGCGGTGGAGATGGGCCGCCCGCACGGCCCCATCCGGCTCTGCGGCGAGCACCTCGCCCGCACCGCACGGGGCATGGAGGGCGCCATGGAGTCCGGCGAGCGGACCGCCCGCGACATCCTCGCCGCCTGATCCCGAGCCGGCAGCGGCCCACTTCGACCGGGCCGGCCGCCTCGGTC
>JAJECB010000512.1 GCA_022822245.1 Gammaproteobacteria bacterium | reverse complement strand
CGCTCGACGCCTACCCGGACCGGGTCGTGGACGGGCGGATCACGTGGATCGCGCCGAACGCCTCGCAGCCCGGGCGCAACTTCCTGACCGAGATCGAGGTGCCGAACCGCGACGATTCGCTCCGGTCGGGGCTCATCGTGCGCGCCCGGCTGGAGCGGGGCCGCTACGAGGACGCCGTGGTCGTCCCGCGTGACGCCCTCGTGGAGCGGGATGGCGTCCTCTATGCCTTCGTGCTCGAGAGCGGAAGCGCCGTCATGCGGGATGTCGCGCTCGGTCCGGACGAAGGGGACCGGGTCGTCGTGACCACCGGGCTCGAACTGGGGGAGCGGCTGCTGGTGGCCGGCCACCGCAGCCTGCTCGACGGTGAGGCGGTCCGGGTCGTCGAGCCGTGATCTCCCTCCCGCCTCGCCCGCTGACGAACCCGTGATCGGGGCGCCGACCCTGCTTCGCCACCCCGACCGCTCCCGCTGAGGAACCCCGTGCGCATCACCCGTTACGCGATCCGGCACCGACTGACGGTGTACTTCCTGATCCTGATCCTCTGTCTCGGCGGGACCGGCGTGTACGTCTCCATGCCGCGGGAGTCGTTCCCCGAGGTCGAGATTCCGTTCATCGTCGTTTACACGGTGTACCCCGGCGTCAGCCCGACGGACATGGAGACGCTCGTCACCCGTCCCGTCGAAACGGAGCTGAAGGCGCTCACCGGGGTCCGCGAGATGACCTCCACGACGAGTGAAGGGCTCTCCAGCATCGCGATCGAGTTCAACCCCGACGAGGACCTCGACACCGCGCTCGCCAGCGTGCGCGAGAAGGTGGATCTCGCGAAACCCGACCTTCCGGTCGAGGCGGAGGACCCCCGGGTCCAGGACGTGGACTTCTCGCAGGTCCCGATCCTCCTCATGACCCTTTCGGGTCCGGTGGGGACGTCCCAGCTCACCGAAGTCGCCGAGGACATGCAGGAGGACTTCGAGGCGATCCCGGGAGTCAATCGGGTGAACCTGATCGGCGACCGGAACCGGGAGGTCCACGTCCATGTGGATCCCCGGCGTCTCTCCTACTTCGAGCTGAGCCTCTCGGACATCGTCGTGGCGGTGGCCCGGGAGAACCGGAACGTGCCCGGCGGCGAGGTCGCCGTGGGGGGTCTGGACTACCTGATCCGGCTGCCCGCCGAGGTTCGGGATCCCTCCGAGATCGAGGACTTCGTGATCAAGGTCCGCGACGGGCAGCCCGTTTTCGTGCGCGACGTGGCGGAGGTCGTCTTCGGGTTCGAGGACGAGGCCACCCGGTCCCGGGTGGATCGCGAACCGTCGGTGACGCTCGCGGTCGAGAAGCGGACCGGCGCGAACCTCGTGTCGGTCGCGGACGCGGTCCACGAGGAGCTCGATCGGTGGGAGGAACAGCTCCCCGCCGGGATCCGGACCGCCGTCGTGGGGGACATCTCGGTGGAGATCCGCCGCATGGTGAACGAGCTCGAGAACAACGTGATCTCGGGGCTTCTCCTCGTGGTCGCCTGCCTGATGGCGTTCGTGGGCTTCCGGAACTCGTTCTTCGTGGGCGTCGCGATTCCCCTCTCGATGATGGCCTCGTTCCTCGTGCTGGGCTGGCTGGGCTACACCCTGAACATGATGGTGCTGTTCAGCCTGATCCTCATGCTGGGGATGCTGGTGGACAACGCGGTCGTCATCGTGGAGAACATCTACCGCCACCGCGAGATGGGCGAGACCGGGCCCGAGGCCTCCTATGCCGGCACGGTCGAGGTCGCCCGTCCGGTGATCGCTTCCACGATCACGACGCTGTGCGCCTTCTCGCCGCTGCTGATCTGGCCCGGGATCATCGGCAACTTCATGTCCTACCTGCCGGTGACCCTCATCATCGGACTCACCGCCTCGCTCGTCGTGGCGCTCGTCATCAACCCGACGCTGTGCGCCTGGCTGATGAAGCCACCGCGTCGCGAGGGCGACGCGGGTCCGTTGCGGGAGCACGCCTTCCGGCGCGGCTACCGGAAGCTGCTGACCTGGATGCTCGAGTCCGGGCCCGACGCGGGGTCGCGGAGCTGGTTCCTGCGGAACTGGCTCCTCCCCGGCGTCTTCGTGGCCTTCCTGGCGGTAGCCGCGGCCCTCGCTCTCGGCGGGATGTTCTTCCAGACGAACGCCCTGCTCCCCGCGGTGATGGGGCTGGCCGCTGTCGGCGTGGCCGCGTTCGCGATGCAGGGGATCCTGTGGCTCGGCTGGAGCGTCGCGCGCGCCCTGCGCCGGGCCGCGGGCGCGGTCCTCGGATCGGGGAGGGGCGCGGCCCCGACGGCCTACATCACGGACCACCGCTCCGGCCTGATCTGGACGATGTGCGCGGTGCTGGTGGTCACCGCCGGCCTCTACGCGGTTCTGGGGCAGGGAGTCGAGCTCTTTCCGGAGGTCCAGCCGCGGCAGATCGTCGTGAGCGTGGACACCCCCGCCGGCTCGACGCTCGACACCTCCGATGCGGTCGTGCGCCGGATCGAGGAACGCACGGCGGACACGACCGACATGCGGCATCTCATCGCGAATGTCGGGAGCACCGGGGTCAGCATGAATCCGGGCGGCGGGGGCGACGGCAGCCCGACGACGAGTCAGGTCACCCTCTACCTCGAAGAGCGGACGGATCGGGTCGTGCGCAACACGTTCACCACGATGGAGGCGGTGCGGGCGCGGCTGTCCGACATCGTGGGCGCCACGGTCAAGGTGGACGCCCCCCAGGACGGCCCCCCGACCGGGGCGCCGGTCTCGGTGCGCATCCTGGGCGACGACCTCGACGAGATCGCCCGGCTGACCGAGACGGCGATGTCGCGGATCCGCGGCATCGTGGGGCTCGTGAACCTGGACGACGACCTCGACCGGGGCAAGCCGGAACTGCGCGTCGAGGTGGACCGGGAGGAAGCGATGCGCGCCGGCGTCAGCACCCAGGTCATCGCGGCGACGATCCAGACCGGCATCCTCGGCGCCGAAGCCTCCAAGTACCGGGTCGGCGAGGATGAGCACGACATCCGGGTGCGGCTTGCGCCCGACGCCCGCAGGTCGCTCGACGACATCGCCGAGCTGACCGTCCCCGACGAGGACGGCATCCCGGTTCCGATCCGCACCGTGGCCGAGCTGGCGCACGGCGTGGGACCGTCGGCGGTTCGTCGGGTGGACATGAACCGGGTCGCGACGATCGAGGGGGACGTGGTTCGGGAGTCGGGGCGAACCGAGGCGAGCGTGCGCGAGGAGGTCGCCGCCGCGCTCGAGGGGATGGAGTGGCCGCCGGGTTACCGATGGGAGTTCTCCGGCGCGAACGAGGACGAACTCGAGGCCACCGCGTTTCTCTCCCGCGCCTTCGTGATCGCGCTGCTGCTGATCCTCATGGTGCTCGTCACGCAGTTCGATTCGCTCGTCCTGCCGCTCACGATCATCACCTCGGTTGCCCTGTCGGTGATCGGAGTGCTGTGGGGACTCATGCTGACCGGCACGCCCTTCGGCATCATCATGACCGGGATCGGGGTGATCTCGCTCGCGGGCATCGTGGTGAACAACGCGATCGTGCTCTGCGACTTCATCCGCCAGTTGCGGGAGAAGGGGATGTCCCGGAAGGAGGCGGTCGTGGAGGCGGGCTCCATCCGGCTGCGTCCGGTCCTCCTCACGGCGGTGACGACCGTCCTCGGACTGGTGCCGCTGACGCTCGGGCTGAACATCGACTTCCTCGGCCTCGCGGTTTCGACGGGGGGCGAGAGCTCCCAGTTCTGGGCCTCGATGGGCGTCGCCGTGATCTTCGGACTCACGGTCGCCACCGTGCTCACGCTGGTCGTGGTGCCGGTGACCTACGACTCGCTCGACGCGCTCACCGGGCGTCTCGACGCCTTCCGCGGTCGCTCCCGGAGGAGCGGGCGGGCAGGGCGCGCGCCGGAACTCGCGGGAGCGTCGCTCTCGGAAGCCACCCCCGGCCCGTAACAGAGGCGGCTCGGACGGAGCCGGGAGGACTCCCTTAGAATCCCCGGTTCCGCCGCCCCGGAGGGGTGCAAGAGTGGCTGAATTGGCCAGCCCGGAAAGCTGGTGTACCGGCAACGGTACCGTGGGTTCGAATCCCACCCCCTCCGCCACCGGGCGCCCCCATGACCCCACCGAAATCCCCCGGCGCTCCCTCCCTCTTCGGCCCGCCGCCCGAGCCGGAGCCGAAGCGGCCCCCGCCGCCCGAGCCGAAGCGGTCCCCGCCGCCAACGCCGCCGCCGCCGGTTGACGCGCCGGCGACAGATCCCGACTCTGACGCGCCTCCGGCGGAGGCCGAGTCCGGCGCCCATCCCGAAACCTCGCCCGGGACCGGAACGACGCCCGTCGAAACGGAGCCGTCGGCTTCCGGGACGACGGATCCTCGCCCGTCGAAGGAGTCCGCCCCAGTCACCGCGTCGGCGGCGCCTTCTCCGCCCCCAGTCGCGGCGCCGCAAGAGCCTTCCCCGCCCCCAGTCGCGGCGCCGGAAGAGGCTTCCCCGTCCCCCGTCGCGGCGCCGCAAGAGCCTTCCCCGCCCCCGTCTGATCCCGGCGATTCCGCGTCAGCGCCCGACCCGCCCCCGGCCGCCGCTCCCGGCTACCAGGTGCTCGCCCTCCGCTATCGCCCCCAGGTCTTTTCCGACCTCGTCGGGCAGGACGCCATCGCCCGGACCCTCCAGAACGCGATCGGCAAGGGTCGGATCTGGAACGCGTTCCTGTTCGCCGGCCCGCGCGGCGTGGGCAAGACCTCGACGGCCCGCATCCTCGCCAAGGCGCTGAACTGCCGCGCCACCGACGGACCGAACCCCGAGCCCTGCGGCGACTGCCACTCCTGTCGGGAGATCGCCGGCGGCTATTCCCGGGACGTGCCCGAGATCGACGGGGCGAGCCACAGCGGCGTCGCGAACGCCCGCGAGATCATCGAGACGGCGCACTACGCCCCCGCCCGGGACCGGTTCCGGATCTTCCTCGTGGACGAAGTGCACATGCTGAGTCGCGAGGCCTTCAACGCGCTGCTGAAGACCCTCGAGGAACCACCTCCCCACGTGAAGTTCCTGTTCGCCACGACCGAGATCCACAAGATCCCCGACACGATCCTGTCGCGGTGCCAGGAGTTCGAGTTCCGCACCGTGGCGCCCCGGGTGATTGCCGCGCGACTCCGCGAAATCGCCGACGACCAGCAGGTCGAGGTCGGGGACGACGCCCTCCACCAGGTCGCCCGGGTCGGGCAGGGCAGTCTGCGCGACGCGCTCTCCGCGTTCGACCAGGTCATCGGCGCGGTGGACGGCCCCATCACCGCGGAGGCGGTGAGCGACATCCTGGGAGTTCCCGATGTGGCGCTGTGCCGCCGGGTGGCCGCCGCGATCGGGGAGGCCGACCGGGGGGCGGTGTTCGAGGTCGTCCGCGAACTCGTGGACGGCGGACGCGATCTGCGCCACTTCGTGCTGCTCCTGACCCATTACCTGCGGGACGTGATCGTCGCCCGCGCCGTCCCGAAGAAGCCCGAGCTCCTCGAGTGGGTGGGCGAGCGGGAGCACCTCGCCGGGCTGGCGAACACGTTCTCCGACGAGGATCTCCTCCGGAGCCTCGATGTCCTGACCCAGGCCGAGCAGGGGCTGCGCTGGTCCCCCGAGCCGCGTTTCCATCTCGAGATGGCCCTCCTGAAACTCGTCGAGATGCCGCGTCTCGCGGCCTTCGAGGATCTCGTGGCCCGGCTGGACAAGCCGCCGACCCCGGCGAGTCCGCGGAAGCCTCCTTCCCGTTCCACCCCGCGCCGGTCCTCCTCGCGATCCGCCGGATCCCGCAAGCGGCGGGCGCCCGGCGAGGCGGCCCGGTCCCGGAAACGGCGGACGCCCAGCGAGGCGGCGCCGTCGCTCGAGGTCGAACCCCCGCCCGTCGTTCGCGAATACCAGAAGGCGTTCGGCGGATCCATCGTCTCCACCCGCCGTTCCGGGGCTCCCGCGGAGCCCGCGAACGGCTGACCCCGGCGGCGCGAGCGCTGATCGGAGCCCACCTTTCATGTTGAAGAAACTCGGACAGACCACCAGGCAGGTCCGCCAGCTCCGGCGGATGCAGAGGAAGATGAAGGCCATCGAGAGCGAGGGCTCGGCTGGCAAGGGACAGGTTCGGGTGCGCGTGAACGGCATCCGCAAGGTCCGCAAGGTGACGATCGCGCCCGAGCTGGTCGCGCGCGGCGATGCGCGTCTCCTCGAGAAGCTCCTCCAGGTCGCGATGAACGACGCGATGAAGAGTCTCGACCGCAAGCTGCAGACCGAGGTCCGCTCCATGGGGGATCTGGGCGGGATGCTCGGCGGCGCCGGCGGGA
>JAJECB010000089.1 GCA_022822245.1 Gammaproteobacteria bacterium | reverse complement strand
CCCCGACCCCATCCCTCTTCATCCGGATTGTGCGAACAACCGCCGGCATGCCGGCACGCGTCCCACTCCCGGAACGTCACCTCGTACACCCCCACCGCAAACGGCTCCGCGATGCTCACCCGGTGCGCCGGACCTTCATCGGCACCTCGACCATCCTCACTCGACGGGGAGCCCATCTCGTAGCTCCCCGACGGTACCACCACCATCTCGGGACAATCCGGGCAGTCGCGGAATCGATGTCGGGGCTTCTTCCGGTCACGTTCCGGCCGAGCCGCCTCCTCCTCCCGGCGCTCCTTCGCGTGTGCCCCCCCGAGCGCGACGAGGGCATCGCGGAGCTCGGGCGTCAGGTGGCCCGTCTCCGGAACGCCCTTCTTCTTCTGATAGCTCAGGATCCCCGCGCGGGTCCGGCGTCCGAAGACGCCGTCCGCAAGACCAATATCCTCGCCGAGCGACGTCAATCCGTGCTGCACCAGCACCCGCTGCTCGTAGGTGAGGCCGAGCGCCTTCTCCTTCGACTCCGGGGTCCCGGCCGTCTCGACGGGTGGCGAAGGCGTCTCGCCCGCGACGGCGGTCTCGGTCGTCCCGGTGCGATCGCCCTCCGACGGCGGGGTGCCGGTCTCCGCGGCGGCCTCGGATCCGGGCCGGACGAGGAACGCCCCGCCGGCCGCCGCCGATACGAGCACCGCATCGTGCACCCCCATCAGGCTCGCCTGCTGGATGCGGCGGTGCTGGCGCCGCGCCGCGCGCGTCATGTGGCGATCGAGGTAGCGCTTCGCCTCCGCCGCCGTCACCTTGCCGTCCCCGTCCGCATCGCCGCGCCCGTAGAGCGCGTCGAGGAGGTGATGGGTGAAGAGGCCGTGGCGGGCCTCCTCGTCCCACGACGCGACCTGCTTCCCGCTCGCCGCCGTGAGCGACGTCACCTTGTCCCCCACCCCCTCCGGCAGGGACGCCGCCACGAACACCGGACTCGCGTTGCGAATGAGGCCCCCCTCGTGGCTCCCCCCCGAGAAGCACGCGTCGAGGTACACCCGGACCGAGAGCGCCTCCGCAAGCTCGCCCACGTTCCGGTAAAGGAGGTCGATGGGGTAGCCGTCGTCCTCCGCCGCCTTCGGGTCCGCATCCACCGGCAGCAGGTAGCCCTGCTTGTCGTTCACCCCCGGAACCCCGTGACCGGAGTAGAACACCACCACGTCCGAGCCCTCGTCCGGGTCGAGATAGCTCCAGAGGAGGCTCCGCGGATCGCTTCGCGTGCCAAGCGCGTCGAAGAGCTCCCGTCGGGTCGCGTCGCGAAGATCGACCACGTTCTCCGGGTCGAAGCCGAGGACGTCCACCACGTAGCGCCGGAACGCGTCGGCATCGCGGTGCGCAAACGTCACGTCCGGGACGTCCCGGTGCTCGTAGTCCGCGTTGCCGATGATGACCGCCACCCCCCGCGGGTTCGCGAGCTCCGCCCGCGCGCCGGCGGGCAGCGCGAGCCCCGAGAGCGCCGCAATCAGGAGCAGGAAGCCCGCGGGAAGACGGCGGACCAACGCTTGCCGAGTGACCAGGGCATGCATGAGCGCCCTTCCCGCGGGCGTTCGGATCAACCTCGACATCGGTCTCTCCCCTCCTCGCCGGCCGGCGCCATCTGACGAGATGCCTCTTCCGTCCCGCCCCGGGCCGGTCAATCGTGGACCTGGTACGGCAGCCAGACTACCGCCATGCGGGCCGGATCCTCGCCGGCGAGGGCGGTGAGGAAGCCCGACCCGTCCACCGCGCGTTGCATGGTACCGGAGAGCGTGGCCCCCACCTCCGGGGCGAGGCCCGCGAAGTCGATCGAGCGCGCGGAGGCGACGACCACCAACGCCTCGTGGTCCTCCCGGTTGCCCGCTATCGGCAACGGTGCGGACAGAATGTCCCCGTCACGCCGACGAGGAAGAACGAGTGTCTCGCCAGCGCCGATCCCGAGCTGCCCCCGCCCCCTCGGGTACAGCCGCACCACCCGGTTGTCCGCTCCCCAGGCGAACACCCCGAGGTGGGCCGCCTCCTCGCTCCGGATCTCGATCCGCATGGGCTCCATCGCCCGATACACGTTGCGGTCGAGGCGCGCGCTCACCGCGGGCCGGATGAGGCCGCCAACGGGCACTACCCGAGCCGTGAGCCGGACCGCGAGCCGTTCCTCCGAGCCGGGATCGCCCTCCGGCCAGACGTCGCTGAAGCGCTCGTCCACCGGCAGCCCGCGATCGAGGAACCCCGCGAAGGCCATGACCGCATTCGCCTCCGTCCTCGCCACCGTCACCCCGGGGGGCGGCAGGCCGAGCGCCTGGGCGACGACCCGGGCGCGGGCGAGGTTGCGGGCGGCGCGAAGGGCGGACACCCGGTCGAGGCGCTCGGAGACCGCCGCCTCGGCCACCGCCTCATGCGCCTGGCCGCCTCCCTCTCCACCTTTGCTCGTATTCACAAGATGTGCCGGCAGGGAGGAAGCGGCAATGTCGGCGCTGGCCGCAACGCGGGTCCGGCCGCCGTGCTTCAGGCGCACCTCCAAGCGAACCAGCTTGTCGTCGAGGCGCCAGAGGGTTCCTTCCATGCGATAGGTCAATCTCTCCGCGGGGGGTGGCGGTTCCGTGCCGAGCGCCGTCGCGACCCGCACTTTCTCCTCCTCGGCCTTCGCCCGTTCCCCCATCCACTCGATGAGCTTCCCTTCGAGGCTGTTGCCGACGAAGTTGCCGAGCTCACCGCGCGCACCGATGGAGGCGTCCATGATCATCACCCGCTCGACCTCGCCCACTGCCGGGGCATCCTCCGCGAGGCGCCGCGCAATCTCGGCCAGCGCATGATCGAGCCGTGCCACCTGGCGCTCCAGCGGAAAGCGCGCCATGGCCCGCGCGTGGGAGAAAGTCCCCACGAGATCCCAGGCTCCGCAGGAGAGATCGATTCCATCCGCCACGGAGAACGCCTCGCAGATCACCTCGATATCCGCCCGCGCCTCCCGGAGCATGGATTCCACGTTCCCCTGGCTGAACTCGTAAAGGCTCTCGTAGATCTTCCGAAGGCTCTCTCGGGGGAGCACGACGGCCTCTCGAGACCGGGCGGCATGAAACACCGCGTTCAGAATCGACTCGTAGAGCCGGCGGCCGACCTCCTGCGGCAGCCCCGTCTCCTGGGGGACGAGGGGGCGGAGGGAGAGCCGAGAGCCGGGCGGGATCGTGGCGAGGAGTTCCGCCGCGAGCCGCACCGCGGGCGAAACCGCGGGCTCGGACTCCGCCGCCGCGGCCGAAGCCGGGGCGCGGTCCGGCTGCGCCGACCCCGTGCTGCCGGCCGCGAACGCCGGCGCCGGCAGTGCGAACACCCACGCCACCGTCATCGCCGATACGACAAGGACGAGCCGCGGCATCCGGACTTGGCGCAAGGCGGAAATGAGACTGGTCATGACGTTCCTCCCCCTTTCCGGTCGTCGAGCCGGCTCCTCTCCGACCCAACCTGCCATATCGACAAATGGGACGAGCAGGGCTCCATTTTGGAAACCCCGCCAGCCGTCCGCAAGCCAAGGAATTCGTGCGAGTCGTCCGCCTTCCCGGCGAACGCTCGCCGTCACGGCGGCGCTATTCCACCCAGACGGACGCGGTGGCGGAACGCCCCAAGGTGTCAAATGCGGTAATCGTCGCTGCGCCAGGGCCGTCGGGATGCCAGGACGCTTTGTCCAGGGGGCGCCCGTTCACCAGCCATCGAATGGGAGCGACCCCGCCCCTGGCTCGCAGGGGCAATGGCCGGAAGCGCCCTCCGCGCGAGAGGTCCAGGGCTACCCCGTCGGGGGGAAAATCGAGCACGAGCTCGGGCGCTTGAGCAGCATCGGGCTCGAAGGCGTTCCCAAGCTTCCGGAGGGCAAGCGGGGCGGGCTCCGACAGGGGGCGAACCGGTGTGGGCAGCTTCCGCGTCGGGTCACGCGGCAACAGCCCGAACACCGCGCGCAGCAGGGGCAGCGCATCGTTCCGGCCGACCCGACCGGGACGCGGCGTGCCGTCCACCCGACCGATCCAGACGCCGGCCACGTATCGCCCGTCGACCCCGACGGCCCAGGCGTCGCGGAAGCCGAACGAGGTACCTGTCTTGGCCGCGAAGCGAGGCGCACCGGCCAGCAGACGCGCCGGGGCGGCCCCGCGCGGCGGGGGGGCGTCTTCGAGAATGGCGGCGACCCGGTGGGCGGTGCCGGCCGTCAGCAGCCGGAGCGGCCGGCCCGCATCGGCGTCCGGATCGAGCCGCAACGGCCGCACGTCGCCGCCCGCGCCGAGGGCGCCATAGAGGGTCACCAGCTTGTCCAGCGAGAGCCCGATCCCGCCGAGGGCCACGGCCAGCCCGGGCCTCTCACCGGACGGCAGGGAAAGCGGGACCCCGGCGGCCTCCAGGGCATGGGTGAAGCGATGCGGCCCCAGCCGATCCATCACCGCCACGGCGGGGATGTTGAGCGACAGCCGCAACGCCTCCGCCATCGTCACCGGCCCCCGATAACGGCGGTCGAAGTTGTCGGGCGCGTAGCTTCCGAAGAGTCGGGGCGCATCCATCACCCGCGTGTCGGGGTGAGCCAGCGCCCGGTCGAAGGCGAGGCCGTAGATGAAGGGCTTCAGGGTCGAGCCCGGCGAGCGTATCGCTCTCACCATGTCGACCGCTCCCAGCCTCGGCCTCGACAGGTAGTCCGGGCTCCCGACCCAGGCGCGCACCGCCATCGCATCGCGGTGATCAGCCACGAGCACCGCCGCTCCCGCCTCGGGACCGGCCCTTGCCGCGTGGGCGGCCGCGAGGGCCTCGGCCCGGATCTGAAGGGAGGCGTGAAGCGGCGTTCGCACCGAGGTCTCCGGGCGCATGGCGAACAGGCGGTCGGCGAGGTGAACGGCGTGAAACGGAAAGGGCCGGCGCGCGTCGGGGACCCCGTCGCGCATCGCGAGCGAAGCTTCGCGCTCGGTGAGGACGCCGCGTTTCACCCCCTGTCGCAATACCTTGTCGCGGGCGGCGCGGGCGAGGGCCGGGTGCCGGTCCGGGCGCAGGCGGTTCGGAGCCTGCGGCAGCACCACGAGAAGGGCGGCCTCCGCGTCCGTCAGTTGCCGGGGCTCCTTTCCCAGCCATGCGAGAGAGGCGGCGCGGACCCCTTCGAGGTTTCCCCCGTAGGGGGCCAGGGTCAGGTAGAGCTCGAGGATCTCCCGCTTGGAGAGATGCGCTTCGAGCTGAAGAGCGCGCAGCATCTCGAGGCCCTTGGACCGGAGGGTGCGCGGGCGCGGCTCCAGAAGACGCGCGACCTGCATGGTCAGGGTGGATGCGCCCGAGACGACCCGGCCCGACGTCGCCCACTGCTTGAGCGCCCGCATCACGGCCAGCGGGTCGACTCCCGGGTGAGCGGCAAAGCGACGGTCCTCACAGGCGATGAGCAGTTGCACGAACCGCGGGTCCACGTCGGACAGGCTCGATCGCAGGCGGAACTTGTCGTCGCCGGTGATGGCAATCCGGAGTGCGGTGCCGTCGTTCGCAAGCAGGGCACGCGAGAGGTCCCGGCCCTTGGCCGCCGGCAAGGGGAAGGCGGTGTCGAGGGCCAGGGCTGCGACCGCGACCATGACGGCCACCGCCGCGAGTCCGGCGAGTGCATTGCGCCGGCCCGATGCCCGCATGATGATGGCCCGGCGCCCTTCAGGGCCGGACGTTCAGGCGGCCCAAGGAGCCGCGCGCCTGGACCGCCGGGTCGTACATGTCCTCCACGTAGGCGGCCGGGAACCGGAACTCACCGGGGGTCACCGCGCGGACCAAGTACGCGAGCCGAAACGAACCGCCCTCGTCGTCCTCACCCCGAGTGAGCGCGGCCACGTAGCGATCGTCTCGCAGTCTCAGGGTTCCCGGGCGGTCGATCCGCCCAAGCGCCTCATGCTCTTCGTCGTCTGCAAGGGCGGCCTCGATCTCGAACCCGGCCGGCAGCAGATCGGCGACCAGGAGGCGGCGGGGGAACCGGCTCTCCTCCAACCGGCCTTCCAGCACCACGGTCAGCTCGTTCCCCTGCTTCACGTTGGCGAGCTCGACCGGCACGCCCTCCCGCGTCAGGAGGGTGCGGGTCAGGGTGATGCCGTTGGCGTAGGCGGGTTCCTCGGCCGCGGGATGGCCGCCGATGCCGATGGTCAGGTTCACCGATCGGGTTCCGGGATTCGCGATGGTCACGCCTTCGCCCTTCAGCTCTTCCGGACCGAACACCCGGTAGAAACCGCCCTGACCGATCCGGGTCTCGGCGCCGTCCACGGTGAGCAGTGCTCCCTCCATGGCGCGATTCAGTTCCCAGGCAGCCACGACCATCCAGGCCTTCTCCTGCGTGCTGGTATGGGAGTCTTCAGCGCTGAGCTCGCGCTGGTGGGCGGCCGCCTCCCGCAGGAGATCGGACTCGAGGGCGGCGGCCACGGCAACGAGCGCGGCCGCGTCGCGCAATACGCTGCCGTACGTGGCGTAGCGATCGCCGCCCGGCGCCGAGACGGCCGCGGAGAGCGCGGTATCGCGGTCCCCGGCCAGCCCGAACGAGGCGGCGGCAAGCGCCAACTGCGCACGGCCGAGGCCGCTCGCCACCCGCCCGAGGCGGGCACGGACGAAGTGACGTACGTCGCCGGGCTCCACGACGTTGGCGCGAGCGAGCGCGGCAAGACCATAGGCGACCGCCTCCGCCTGTTCTTCCGACAACCGCGTCGCGTGCAGCAGGCCGGCGATGTAGAGCCGGGACCGGCGAAGCGCCCCTGCGTCCACCTCGAAACCCGCGGCCCGGGCACGGTCCAGGAAGTCGAGGGCGTAGGCCGAGACCCAAGGATCCTCCCGGCCCCGGGCGCTCCACAGGCCGAAGCTTCCGTCGGAGCGCTGGCGCGACAGCGCCCGACGGACCGCTCCCTGGATGCGGTCGCGAAGCCCCGGGTCGCCGGCCTGCCGGCCGGGTCCGGCGCTCACGCCCAGCGCATCGACGTAGAGCAAGGGCAACGCGCGGCTGACGATCTGCTCAGTACAGCCGTAGGGGTATCGGTCCAGCGAGGCCAGCAGCCCGGGCAGGTCGTAGGGCACCGCCGACAGGCTGACGGACACCCTCGCGTCCGCCGCATGGAGATCCGAGATCAAGTCTTCGGACAGGTCAATGCTGTCGCCCGGCCCGAGCGTGATCGAACGTCGTGTCTGGTGCCAGGCCTGGGCGGGGCGCACCGCGAGGGTCCACGTTCGTTCGACGCGGGCACCCCGGGGGCCGGATGCGCGGAAGCGCAGCGTCACCTCCCCCGGCGCGCGGGCGGAGAGGGTGAGAGGCGCCGACCAGCGCTCGCCCGGGGCGAGGCGGAGGGTGCCGGGGAGCGTCCCGGCGACGCGGGCGGGGCCCGCCACGGACAAGGCCGGGGTGTACTCGCCGGCCGGCGCGTCGATGTTGGCGAGCTCGACGCTGATCCGCGCCTCGTCGCCGGGGGCCAGGAAGCGCGGAAGGTAGAGGTCGGCCACCAGGGGGTCGCGGACGATGAGAGCCCGGTTTCCGTGACCGACCGCTTGCCGGTTGTGGGCGACCGCCATCAGGCGCAGCCGGCCGCTGAATCCCTCGGGAATGTCGAGCACGACCTCGCCACGGCCCTCGGCGTCGGTACGCATGAGACCGTGATGGAGAACCACGGTCCGGCGGGGAGGCTGGAGGCCGCCAAGCAGGCCGCCCGCGTCGTCACCGCCCGAGCGAACGGTTCCCGGGCGTCCTTGCCGAGCGTCGATCAGCCGGCCATAGAGATCGCGCAGCTCCACCTCCATGCGCCGCTTGCCGAATACCACGGCAATCGGATCGGGCGGGTCGAAGCCGGTCAACTGCAGGATGCCCTCGTCCACGGCCGCGACCGTCAGGCGGGCCCGGGTGGGGACGCCGGCGCCGTCCGTGACCTGAAAGGGCACGGTCACCGGACCGCCGGAGGCGGTCGTGACCGGGGCATCGAACGCGACCGACAGGCGCCGCTCCGGGGCGTCTACGGCGAGCCAGGCGAGTCCCACGGCGCGCCCCGGACCTCGTTCGGCCCCGGCCGGCGCGGGCCGGAAGACGGTGGCGGTGACGTAGGCGCCCGCCGTCCAGTCCTCCACCGGGAGCGAAAGGGTCGCATGGCCGTCCCGTACTTCGGCGCCGTGCACCTGTGCCACCCGGTCCGTGAGCACGGTGACCAGCGCGGGGCCGTCGAACGGTGCCTCCAGTCGGACGGTCGCCGTTTCGCCCGCCACGTAGCGGTCTCGGTCCAGGCGCACCGTCATCCGGTCCGGGGTGCCCGGGCCGCCGTCGTTCCGGCCCCAGCCGACGCGAAAGCGGATGCTGGCCGGCGCGGCGCCGGGACTCCCCGGATCCGCCACCTCCAGGCGATAGTCTCCCCACCCCGCCTGCAAGGTGATGCGGGCAGGGTCGCTATCGCTTCGGGAGCCGGAGGTGTGGACCTCGCCGCTCTCCATGGTGGTGTCGCTCACGATCTGGCGATACTCCCAGCTCCCGCTCGATTCGCGGTACCAGAAGAGCTCCCGGTCCTCCCGATGGAGATGCCACGCGAGGGCGCGCCCGGCGACGGCCTCTCCGGCGCCGTCGACCAGGGCGATGGCGAAGACGGCGGGGGCTCCCGTGCCCACCGACCCGGTGAACTCGGGCCGGATGGCGATGCGTTCGCGCCCGTCGCGCAGGGGGCGGACGAGCGTCTTGCCCACCGGCCGGCCACCGCGTTCCAGCACCGCGACGTCGATGCGGGCACGCAAGGGATGCGTGCTCTCCGCCACTGCGGGGAGGATCAGGGACAGATCCGCGGTGCCGTCCTCGCCGGTCCGCGCCTCCGGCAGATCGGCGCGGGCGGCAACCGGCCGCGCGTCGACGAGACCGAACCGGTAGCCGGACCAGGCGGCAAACGGCTCCGGATCGACCTCCACGCGAACCCGTCCCGCGACGGCGAGGTCGGCGGCGGGGGCGCCGTAGAGGAAGCGGGCCGCAATGGTGATCGGGGCTCCGGCCGGGAAGGAAAGGGCTTCCGGAGCCCCGGCGCTGACCTCGATGCGCGGCGGCACGAAGTCCTCCACCTGTACCGTGGCTTCCCCGACGGTGGCTCCGCCGCCGGGCACGCGCAACGCGAACCGCCAGTCGCCGGTGATCGCGCTGCCGGCAAGCAGGTGGTCGAGCGCCACGGCGCCGGTCTCGCCACTTCGGACGGAGAATGCGCGGGCCACCACCCCGTCGGGACGAGTAACGGTCAGCTCGAGGGGCAGGCCGCCGATCGCATGGCCCCGATCGTCGCGAACCAGGGCCGTCAGGTGGATGGTCTCGCCCGGGCGGTAGATCCCACGGTCGGTATAGACGAAGGCGTCTATCGGACCCGGCGCCGAGCGGCCGCCGACGCCACGGTCGGCCAGGTCGAAGCCGGCCCCGGTCAGCGCGAGAAACGTGTAGTCGCCATGTCCCGACCGTGCTCTCAGGAGCACCGCCTCGCGACCCCCCGAGCCCCGCAACAACCCCGGCGCGAACGTCGCGCGGCCGTCCGGGTCGGTGGTGCGCTCGGCCAGCGTGTCCTCGTTGCGAGCCTGCAGAGCCAGGACCACGCCCGCCATCGGCCCGCCGGTGGCGAGGGAGCGGGCGAATACGGACAGTCCGCCGGCGCCGCGGACGGTCACCAGACCGATGTCCGAGACCACCAGCCACTGGACGGCCCGGTCCCAGTAATCAGAGAGTTCCGAGTTGCTCGGCGTCACCGCGAGAAGATAGACACCGGGTTTTCGCTCCGGCATCAGGGTGTCAATCGGAACTGCGGTCACGACCTCCCGGTTGCGTGTCTCCCGGACCGATACCGTCCCTTCCCAGATCTGCTCACCAAGGGAATTGGCAACCTCACGCAGGTCGTATCCATCCAGGCTCCGGCCGACCCGCCCTCGCGTCACTTCGTCCACCAGGTTGCCTTCGGTGATCCGAAGAAGGGTCAGCGGAACCTCCTTCATGTTCACCGTGGTCAAGGGGATACCGGGGCTGCCGACCACGGGAAACACGTAGCGCCCGCCGGAGAACTTCGCCCCGGGCCGGCGATCGGGCACCAGCACCTGGCGCTCGTGCGGAACGACGGCCCGTCCGTGGGTATCGATGAGACCGTCGCGGAGGGTCAGGGAGTACTCCGCACCGTGCTCGAGGTTGCCGATGCAGACGGTGGAGCCGCGGAGTACCACCGGGTGGTCGCCGCGGCTCGGCTCCAGCCGGAGATAGTCGGCGATGGCCTCGTGCTGTCGTTCCGCGACCTCGGCGCTGAGAGCGAGGCAGGCCATGGGGTCGTCGCGGTTCTGGGCGATGTGGACCTCGACGACGCGAAAGCCGTGCTCGTGGCGGAGGCGTTCCAGGCGAACCTCGGCCCCGGGGTCTTCTTTCACGGCCAGGCTGGCGATCAGGGCCAGCTCGGCGCTTACATGGTCCTCTCGGGCTTCCTGGACGGAGCTGAGCGCACGGAGGGCCTCACTGGCGAAACCGGGGTCGGAGGAAGCGCGGTAAGCCGAGTACAGACTGTAGGCGGCCTCCCGCAGGGCGTCCTTGGCAATACGCCTTGCCTCGTACCGTTCATCCCAGTCGTGCTCCCGGTTGTTGGCGAATGCCCTCGAAGACCGATACAGGCTTGCCCAGAACCCCGCCGCCTTCTCCCAGCCGGCCGCGATACCCTCGGGCGCATGAACGAGCACATCGCGTGCGGCCGACGCGAGGCCGGCGGTGTCCCGGGTTCGGACGGCGGCGTTCGCCCTCGTCGTCGCCATCATCTCCCTTTCCGCCGAGGGCACTTGAAGCAGATCGGGTTCCGCCTGGCGGCGCTTTTCCATTTCCGCGTCGCGATAGACGGGGAAGGGAGGGTCGTCCGCCCCGGCTTCCCCGGGGACGAGCGCGGCGAGCGCCAGAAGTGCGCCGAGCAGACAGAAGGCGGACAGAGCGCGGGTCATCGGGAGTCTCCGTTCATGCGAGGTTGGGGTATGGGCCATCGGGGGTCGGGCAGCCCGCTCCCCAGGCACCGCGGCCGCAAGCGGACCGGGGCAGGGCCGGTGCGCGTCTCGTCTTCGACACGACGCTCTCCTCCTCGCCCCGACCGTGTGAGCCCGCGTTCGGCTATGGAAGGAAGAGGGCTCGTTATCGACCCGGCCGGTCTCGCCCGACTCCGTTTCCGCGGCGGCCGGTCGGTAACCGTCACTGGCCCGCGCTTCCGCTAGAGGTCTCGAGTCGCCGCTATCCTTTGGCTCACCTCCGCCACCCCAGCGAAGCCAGCCTGGGATCCGGGAACGAATCGGGCGAGAACTCCAGCCCTCGGCGGGGGAACTCGCAGATGGCCTGGGCACCCGCGACCCCGAGCCGAATGCGCCATGTCTGTCGTTCGAGCGGGCTCTTTCCGGAGAACGCCCGGCAGGTAAGGACGGCCAGGTTGGCGCGACGCTCGGGGTCGCGTGCGGATTCGTAGCGCATGAGCTCGACGCCGGCGCGACGCGCCGAACCCGCCAGATCCTGACATGGTTCGTAGTTGACGGGATCGATCCACAGGGCACGGTCTGCCACCAGCGGCGGAACCGTCAAATCGATGGCGCGCTCGGTGGCGAGCGCGGCCACGAACGCGGTGTATTCGACGGCATCTCCGGGCCACGGAGTCCCTGGCGATTCGGCAAAGAAGAGCAGACGGTAGAACACGATTTCCGCCGCCGCGGTCTCTGCCGACTCGGACGCGTAGAAGACGCCGGGGGTTCGTCCCGCCCGTCGAAATCGAGAACCGGTGGGATATGCGGCGTCGTAGCGAAAGGGCGTCGAGAGCAGATAGTCGAGATGCCGACAGTCCTCGGGAATGACCGCCTTGGTGGCCTCGATCAGCTCCTCCAGGATGCTCTGCTCGGCCAGGGTGTCGACCAGCTTCAGAGTCGATACGTGGTGCTGGGCTTCCACGAAGCGCCACCCCCTGCCACGATAGTGCCTCGTCTCAGATGCGAGCGCGCCGGGCGTCCAGGTAGGCGATGACATCCATGAGTCCCGTGATGGTCGTGATCTTCTCGATGGGGCGACCATCGAAGACCTCGTTCCTATTGATCAGCCACGAGCGCGCGCTCATCGCGTCACCACCGACGATTGCGTCGAGAGACCGGAACATGCGTACGAAAAGCACCGCGAGCTCGAAGGGTTTGGTGCCCGCCTGAAGCGTGAAGTCACCCCGCTTCGTTCGCGAAAGCGTCGCTTCGCTGACCCCGATGACCGTGGCGAGCGTCTTCGCGGTGAGCCCGAGCTGCTCGGCCGCGCGCAGGACCGCCTTGGACAGAACAACCCCCTGGTCCGGCCGGACGCTGCGGGACGAAAGATCGAAGGCCATGTGCTCCTTCTCCACAGGAAAAATTATACGTCAAAATTTCTGTGGATAGAGACCGGATTGTTCCGTTGACGGATTTCCCGGGATGACGGAGCAATCCGGGAAACGCCGGTACCGCACGACTCGAATGAGACTGGCCGCGGCCGCGCTCCATTGACATTCCCCACACGGTCACCGTGCCCTCGTCCGTACGCTCCTCGCGGCGAAATACCTTGTCCTCCCACCGCCGCCCCTCGCCGCGGTCGAAGATGACGAGGTGCCCCGCCTCGGCCGCGCAACGGCCCATGTAGCCCAGGGTCTGCCGGAGCCCTTCCCGGATGGTGGGCTCCAGCCCCCTTCGCAGCACCTTGCACTCGACGACGAACTTGCGCGTCCGCCCGCCTCGGGCCACACGACGAGCAGGTCGGTGCGCCCGCGGCCGAGACCGTACTCCCCGCTCGATGCGACCCCCGCCGTTCACCACCCGCTGGAGGAACGCCTGGAGGAGCAACTGCGGGCCCGCCTCCCGGTAATCGAACCGGGCAACCCAGTGCTCGGAGTGTTCGCGGAAGAACTCCTGGAACGCGGCGAGCAGCGCGGCGACGTCGAGGCCACCGCCCGCATCGACATACCACGCGGTCTCCTGCGGCAGCGTCTCCTGGACCGCCGACGTCAGCTCGCGCGGCACAACCTCCGCGTGGACGGGATTGGCAATGCGAAGCGGGCCACGCTCCGCGATCAACCCCGGATCGCGCACGTACTCGATGTCGCGGGCCGAGCTCTCGTTCGCTCCGCCGCCGCTCAGGAGAGGCTCGATGACGCGCCGAACGCGGTTTTCCTGGAGCTTGTCGAGGTGGGTCTCGCGGCGCCCGATGATCCGCTCCCGGGCCACGAAGACATCGTCCGCGGTGATCGGGCGGGCCCGATCGCGGCCCGCCTCGTTCCAGAAGCCGGCTTCACTGGCGAGCGCGTTCACCAGCCACGGCTG
>JAJECB010000183.1 GCA_022822245.1 Gammaproteobacteria bacterium | reverse complement strand
TTCGTGGAAGCCGACCTCGGGGACGAAGGGCAGGCCACCCGGTTTGTCGAGGTCGCGGCCGCGCGCCTCGGCCGCCTCGACGTGCTCGTCAACAATGCGGGAATCCGACGGTACGAGACGGTGACGGAGTCTTCAGAGGAGGGTTGGGACGAGGTGCTCGCGGTGAATCTCTTGTCCTACGCACGGTGCGCGCGCGCCGCGATTCCCCTCATCGTGGCCGCCGGCGGCGGGGCGGTGGTCAACGTCGCGTCGGTGCGCTCGGTCATCGCCGGCTCCCGGTGCGTGCAGTACGACACCTCCAAGGCGGCGGTGCTCGGTCTCACCCGTTCGATGGCGCGCGACCACGCCGCCGACGGGGTACGGGTCAACGCGGTCGGTCCGGGCCCGATCTTCACTCCGTTCCACGAAGGCCGGGCCGAGGCCCTCGGGAAGTCGCAGGATGCCTACATCGAGGAATTCGGCGCGGACACGATGATGAAGCGTCCGGGTCGGGCGCGAGAAGTCGCCAACGGGATCGCGTTCCTCGCCTCGGAGGAGGCGTCGTTCATCACCGGAACGTGTCTCTTCATCGACGGGGGGCAGACCGCGCTCTGAGGACTCCCGTGTCTCCGCCACCGGTGCGCGCCAGCGGGGTCGGCCGGGAGGGAGGAGGCGGAGGCGTCGTCCGCCGCTATCCCGCGAGGGGCAGCGGCTGCTCCGCCCGCCGGCCGAACTTGGGCACGGGCTCGCGGGCGAGGGTCAGCCCTTCGTAGCCGTTTGCCGCCACCTCGTCGATGATCGACCGGTACTTCGGCGCGCCGCCGTTGTACACGAGGTATCGAATCGTGCCTTCCTCGTGACCCTCGACGTTCGAGTTGTAGCCCGTGAACCACGATTTCGCCTTTCGCATCAGCATCATCGAGTACATCTTGGTCACGTGGGCGGTCCACCGCTCCTCCGCTTCGAGGGTCGCTTCGAAGCGCGCGCAGCCGTGCTCGCGCACGTACTCGAGGAAGTCGGTGCACCAGTCGACCCCGGTCTCGATCCCGCGCGGGTAGTTGGTCGAGGCCGAGCCGCTCTGCGGTCCGTTCGGCAGAAGCAGGTTCGGGAACCCGTGCACGAACATGCCGAGGAAGGTCGACGGGCCGTCGCGCCACTTCTCCCGGAGCCGTTCGCCGCCGATCCCGCGGAAGTCGATGCGATCGTAGGCGCCAGTGATGGCGTCGAACCCGGTCGCGTAGACGATGAGGTCCAGCTCGTGGTCGCGCTCGGTGGTGCGAAGGCCCGACTCGGTGACGCGCTCGATCGGCGTTTCGCTGATGTCCACGAGGTGCACGTTGTCGCGGTTGTAGGCTTCGAGGTAATTGGTCTCGAGAGGAACCCGCTGCACGCCGAAGCCGTGGTCGCGGGGGATGAGCTTCTCGGCCGTGGCGGGGTCCTTCACACGCGCCCGGATGCGGTCGGCAACGTAGGCCGAGAACTCCTCGTTCGCGTCCTCGTCGGTGAAGATCTCGCGGAAGTTCTGCAACCAGATCCCGAATCCCTGCTCGTCGTAGAGCCGGTCCCAGAGGGCGAGTCGCTCCTCGCGCGGGACTTCCTGGAAACCGCGCCGGTCCGGCTCGTGGACGAACCCGCCCGGAGTGCGGGCGCAGGTCGCGAAGATCTCGTGGTAGCGCGCCCGGATCCCGGCCATCTCCGCCGGCGAGATGGGGCGGTTGTTGAGCGGCGCGCACCAATTGGGGCGGCGCTGGAACACGGTGAGCTCGTCCACCTTGTCGGCGATCTCCCCGATCACCTGGATGGCGGTGGCCCCGGTCCCGATGATGCCGACCCGCTTGCCGGCGAGCGCGACCGGCTCGTGCGGCCAGTGGAAGGTGTGGAAGGACGGGCCCCGGAAGTCGTCCATGCCGGGAAGGCGGGGCAGGGTCGGGATCGACAGCAGACCGAGCACCGTCACCAGGAACCGGCAGGTGAGGGTGCGCCCGTCCGTCACCCGGACCCGCCAGAGATTCGCGGGCTCGTCGTAGTGCGCCGCGTCGACCCGGCAGTTGAACTGCATGTGGCGCCGCAGATCGAACTTGTCCGCGACAAAGTTGAGGTAGCGCAGGTTCTCGGGCTGGCTTGAGAAGTGCTCCTTCCAGTGCCACTCGTCGAGCACCTCCCGCGAGAACGAGTAGCCGTAGGAGTAGCTCTCCGAATCGAAGCGCGAGCCGGGGTAGCGGTTGTTGTACCAGGTGCCGCCGAGGTCGGCGTCCGCCTCGAGGACCGTGGCGTCCACCCCGAGGTCGGCGAGGCGCTTGATCTGGTAGATGCCGGCCACCCCGGCCCCGATCACGATGACTTCGAAGTGCGTCTTGCTCACCATTCCCTCCCCGCTGCCCGGCCGGTCCCGTTCTCGTCCCGCCCCGGACTTGGTCATGATCCGCTCCCCGGCGCAACCTCGTGTCCCGGCCTCGGCGCCGTCCTCCTTTCGCGGCGCCCCTCCGCGTTCACAGCCGGATCCCTTCCGTCTCGATGTCACGAACGAGCGGACGGTCCTGGGCGCGCCAGCGCTCGTAAGTCTCCCGGTCGAACACGGTCGGAGAGAGCAGGAGATCGTGTTCGAGCCCGATGTCCGCGGAGAGGTCGATGACCTCCCGGCGGATCGTCCACCCGGCCATGTTCAGGACCACCGCAACGTCCACGTCCGAATCCTCGTGCGCGTTCGCCCGCGCATGGGAACCGAACAGCCGGATGTCGACGACCGATTCCCCGAACCGTCCCCGGACGACGCTCGCAAAGCGCGCGAGCGCGCCCGCAACATGCTGGTCAGGCGCGAGTTTCTCCCCGTCCATGGCAAAACTGTAGCACGGGCGGGGGCGGCCCCGACCGGCCGCTGCGGCCGGACCCGGAGAACCCGCCGCAGCCGCGATGCGGGCATCCGAGAACGCACCGCAAGGAATGACGAAGCAGCCTATCTGAACCGCCTGACGATCTCGTGGATTGCGTCCGCTACATCGCCTGCGGCCTCGTCGCTCAGCCCACGCTCCGTCAAGTCTCGCGACAGCCGTTCGAGTATCTCCGCGTCGTCCTTCGCTTCCGCGTGCAGCTTGAAGAATGAAATCCAGTGTTCGGCCGGAATCCCGGCAATGGATTGTGCTCGCAGGGAAGAGGTGTAGGCGTCCATGAGCGCCGGGATGCGCGCGATCCTGCCGAAGTTGCCTCCTCCGTCCTTCACCGCTCGGTCGTCGATCCTCGCCTTGGGCGCCGGGTAGTGGCCTACATTCCCCTCGGGTGGAGTGTTCTGCCTCTGCGACACGCCATCCGTAGTCTGCCTCTCATTCGTCCACCACCAGTTGCGGAATGCCGCCGCGTAACGGGCCTGTTCGATGTAGGGCTCATGGACAACGGGCTCGCCGGAGAGGACGTTCTTGAGGTTCCAGGGTACGACGACGAGCAGATCCTGCGGTGCGCAAGCCCTTGGCGTCACCCTGTATCTGAAGCTCGGCTCCCTCTCCTTGGAGAGCAGATACCAACCCTTGAGCTCGATCCCGAGAGCGATGTCGACGTTCCCGTCCTCATCGCCGGGGTGAGCCGCGAGCCGCACGTCCGGGAACGTCTGGGCGGACCGTACGAAACGATGGCGTGGCCAGCGCCCCTCGGGGTCCCACACTTCGCGGATCCGATTGAGGCTGTCGACGACCTGCACTTCGATCGTGGCCCCGAGAACGGAATTGAGGTTGAACAAATCGCCGGCGTCCAGGCCTTCGATGCGGGTAGAGGTTCGAAAGTAGGCGGGAAGAGCGCTGAGCGCCTCCCTTACATGTCGGACGAGCGGCCCCAGCTCGCGGTCGCCGGAAAAATCTTGCCGTCGCGGGGGTCGAGACCGGCTTGCCGAGCGCCCGCGTCGAGCCGTTCGAGTCGTGCTCATCCGGGAGGCGCTACATCGGCAGAGATAGCTGATCGTCCGTAATCCTGCCGGAGAGCCGCTTCTCCGCCAGCGACGCGAACCAGGGGTCGGGCTCGGCGGCGAAGGCGTGCCGGCCCGCTTCGATGGCGGCCATCGAGGCGGTGCAAAGGCCCCCGAAAGGCTCCCATATCGTGTCGCCCTCGTCGGAAGCCACCTTTACGATTCGTCGCATGAACTCGAGAGGCTTCTGATTGAGGTGGGCCGTCGCATTCCTCCCGGGGTTGTGCACGCGCGGCGCTGCCCGGCGGCCGTTACCCCGATAGCGTTCCGGCCCGTTGAGCGGTGGGTGTGACCACACGTTGGTCAGACCGTGCTCGTGGTTCCATGGATGGCGCAGCCGTCCCCATTCCGCCGCCGTGACAGGCAGGCGCCCATCGAGCGAGTAGTACGGGCGCCCCGCCGGAGCGCCATGCTCGTTGGCGTAGGCGACCAGCCGGCCCATCATCTCCGCCGGCGGGAAATACCAGAGCCAGTCCTGGGTGAGGTACTTGCGGGTGGCCGCGTTCTTCACACCGCACGCTTGGTTGGCTCGATGGAGCGGCATTCCGGTTCGCCGCCATTCCGAACGCAGCCATTCGCGGGCGGAGAGCATCCCGTCCGAGGTCGGGAATTGAAGCCGTCGCCGGTAGAACACGCAGACCTCGGTCACCGTGGGCAGGCGGCGAATCGTGTCTCCGTTCACGTTCCCCGCGATGTGTCCGAGGCCCTTGTCCCAGAGTATGGTCTGTACGTACTCCCAGCCGTTCGCCGCGAGCAGGGGGTGCACGGTCGCCCAGCCGATTTCGGTGTTCCAGAACCACAGCGTAGTGGCCGGGTGTGACCGCTCAGACCAAGCGGCGACATGCTCCTCGTACCATTCCTCCAACTCGTCCGGGGTCCGGGGATCGCCCGGAAACCCTCCGACCCCATAGGCACCGTCGGAGACGATCAGATCAGGACGAGCCCAGTCGCGATAGGCGTCCTCGGCCCGCCCGGGATGGAGCACGCTCCGCCCTGGCGGTCCGGTTCGACATTCTCGGCTGGACGACGGCGGCGCAGGGCGCGTGAGGCAAGTGGGCTCTCGCTTCTCGGAGGAGGGGCGAGGATTGACGGCACTTGCGCCGGGAGTCCGCTCGGGCTCCAAGTGCACTATCGACATCGGAAGAGACGCCCGCGAGACAGGTACCGCAGGGAACTATGGGTGGACCGTCGCGGGTGTGTCAAGGTCCGAAAATCCCGAGCATCCGTACGAAATCGGATCATCCTGGGCGAGGCGGATGAGAAATTCGGCGCAGGCAAGCCGGTCGGCCAGAGGAAACGTTCAGGGGGGAACGTCCCTTCGCTGCTGCCTCGCACGTCGGTTTCTCCGCCGCGCCATGAAGGGAGTGGTCCGGCAATTCCGCAAGCCGGGGCGGGCGGGCCCCATGTTCCGAATCCGGCGTGCTCGATGGGTGGATTCGGTCCCGGGCACGCGAGAGCTTCAGGAGCCGGGCGGTGAAGAGAGGAGGTCGCGAACCGCCTCGCGAAGCGCCGCCTCGTCGTCCGGGTTGAACAGCGGATTGCCGGCGCGGTGTCCCCAGATGGAGTCGATGGGCCGGTACTCCGCGTTCGGCATGCGCGCGGTCTCGTCCGCGCTGTCCTCCGGGGTGAAGTAGAGGTCGGTCCGGCAGGGCATGACGATCGCGCGGGCCCGAATCGAGCCAAGGGCGCGGTCGAGGTCGCCCTCGTGGACGGGGTTGTCCGAGATGTCCGACTGCTTCCAGGTCTCGAGGCTCGCGAGGAGATCGTGCGCGTCGCGGCGAAGGAAGTTGGCCTCCCAGTTGCGGACCAGGAAGTCCTCGAGCGACGAGTACCCCGCGCCCTCGTGGAGCCGCTCCCGGTAGAAGGCCTGCGAGAGGGCCCAGCCCGCGTACACCCGGGCCATCGCCCGGAGGCCCCGCACCGGGTGGGCCGCGAAGTGGTCCCCGCGCCAGTTGGGGTCCGCGGTGAGGGTCGCCCGCACCCCCTGGAGGAACACCTGGTTGTGGAGCGAGGTCTTCGCCGAGCCGCAGACAGCGCAGATCCGCTCGATCCGGTCGGGGAAGATCGCCCCCCAGTGCAGCGCCTGCTGCGCCCCCATCGACCAGCCGTAGGCGAGGGCGACCTTCTCGACGCCGAACACCTCGGCGAGGAGCCGGCGCTGGGCGTGCACGTTGTCCCAGTGGGTGAAGACCGGCGAGCGGTCCGGCCCGAAGGGCGGGGCGAGGTTGCTCGGCGAGGTCGAGAGCCCGTTGGTGAACATGTTCGGGATGACGATGAACCAGTCGGTGGGGTCGAGCACCCGCCCCGGGCCGATCAGCCACTCGATGTCGGTGTGCTGGGCGGCGTAGGAGGTCGGGTAGAGGATGACGTTCGACCGGTCCGCCGCGAGCTGTCCGTAGGTCTGATACGCGATCTCGGCGCGCGGCAGGGTGATGCCGCGCTGGAGGGTGAAGTCGGCGAGCTCGAATGTTCCGTGGTCCCTGTCGCTCATGCGCTGCGCTCCCGGTTCCGCGCCGGCGTCGATGGGCCGGCGGTCCGGCCCCGATGGTGCCGTCCGCGGCCGGCGGCGGCAAGCGGCGGGGGTGACGCCGGCCATGGAAACGGCACAGAATGACGGGCGCACGGCACGGACCCGACGGGGGCCGCCGCCGGTGGCCCCGTCACCAGGAACCAGGAGGCATGCATGGATATCGCGGACCAGGTGGTCATCGTCACCGGAGCGGGCACCGGGGTGGGCGCGGCGGCCGCGAAGCGGCTCGCGGGCGGCGGCGCGCGGGTGATCGTCAACTACTCCCGGAGCCGGGACGAGGCGGAGGCGACCGCCGCGGCCTGCCGGGACGCCGGCGGCGAGGCGGCGGCGGTCCGGGGTGACGTGGCCAGCAACGAGGACTGCCGGCGCCTGGCCGCGGAGGCGATCTCCCGCTGGGGGCGCATCGACGGGCTCGTCAACAACGCGGGCACGACCGTGTTTCGCGGCGGGGACGACTTCGACGCCCTCACCCTGGAGGACTTCCAGCGCGTCTACGCGGTCAACGTTGTCGGCGCGTTCCAGATGGCGCGGGCGGTGGCGCCGCAGATGAAGGGGCAGGGACGCGGGAGCATCGTCAATACGTCGTCCATCGCAGGGGTGATGGGGGTCGGCAGCTCGATCGCGTACGCCGCCTCCAAGGGAGCGATGAACACCCTGACCCTGTCCCTCGCCCGGTCCCTCGCGCCCGAGATCCGTGTCAACACGGTGGCCCCCGGCTTCATCACCGGGCGCTGGTGGCGGGAGAAGATGGGCGACGGGTACGACGCGATGGTTGCCAACGTGGAGGCCTCCACCCCGCTCAAGCGGGCCGGAACCCCGGAGGACATGGCCGCGGCGGTGGTGTGGCTGCTGACGGGCGATGTCAACATCACGGGCGAGATCCTCATCTCCGACGCGGGCATGCACCTCGGGGCAGCGCCTCTCATCGCCCGCTGATCTCGCGGGATGCCGGCGCCTCCGCGGCGCGAGCGGCAGCGGGGTGGCTATTCGCTCGCGTGCCGGCGCAGGCGGTTGACGAGGCCGGCCGTCGACGAGTCGGTGCCGGCCGGCAACGGGCTTCCCGCGAGGGCGGGCCCCAGCCTCTCGGCAAGCGCCTTCCCGAGCTCGACCCCCCACTGGTCGAAGGAGTTGACGCCCCACACGACCCCCTCGACGAATACCCGGTGCTCGTAAAGGGCGACGAGTCGGCCTAGGGCACGGGCGTCGAGCCGGCGATGCACGACGGTTGTCGAGGGCCGGTCCCCGGGGAAGGTCCGGTGAGGAACGAGGCGTTCGGCGTCGGGGCCGGTGACCCCGGCTGCGGCCAGCTCGCGTCTCGCTTCCTCCGAGGTGCGGCCGAAGGCGAGGGCCTGACCCTGCGCGAGACAGTTCGCGACGAGAAGACGGTGGTGATCGGCTCCGTTCCCGTTCCCGTTCCCGTTCCCGCTCCCGTTCCCGCTCCCGGTCCCGCTCCCGGTCCCGGTCCCGTCCCTCGCCTTCGCCGCGACGACGAACTCGACCGGCACCACGTCGGTCCCCTGGTGGAGGAGCTGGAAGAAGGAGTGCTGGGCGTTGGTGCCGGGCTCCCCCCACACGACGGGCGCGGTCGGCCGCGGGGCCGGGGCGCCGTCCCCGGCGACCCGCTTTCCGTTCGACTCCATGGCGAGCTGCTGGACGTAGGCGGGAAACCGCTCGAGGCGCTGGTCGTAGGGGATTAGGGCGACCGTCGGCCAGCCCATCGCGTTGCGGCGCCATGCCGAGAGGAGGCCCATCAGCACCGGAAGGTTCCGTTCGAGTGGGGCCTCGCGGAAGTGGCGGTCCATGGCCGCCGCGCCGGCGAGGAGCGCCCGGAACCGTTCGGCTCCGACCGCGATCGCGACCGGCAGCCCGACCGCCGACCAGAGCGAGTACCGGCCGCCCACCCAGTCCCGGAACCCGAACACCCGGTCTTCGTCGATGCCGAAGCCGGCGGCCGCATCGACGTTGGAAGAGATCGCGGCCATGTGGTCCCCGGCGCCGGGTCCCAGGGCCGCTTCGAGCCATCCGCGGGCGGACCTCGCGTTCGCCATCGTCTCGAGGGTGGTGAACGTCTTCGAGGCGACGAGGACGAGGGTGCGGATCGGGTCGAGCCGGGCGACGGCATCCGCGAGGTGCGTCCCGTCCACGTTCGAGACGAAGTGGACGCGCGGCCCGTCGTGGTCCGGCCGGAGCGCCCGGACCGCCATCTCGGGGCCGAGGTGCGAGCCGCCGATGCCGATGTGGACCACGTCCGTGAACGGCTCGCCGTTCCGCGCGCCGTGCCGGCCGGAGCGGACCTTCTCGGCGAAGGCGAGGAACCGCTCCCGCGCCGCTTCGACCTCCGGCCGGACCGCGGTCCCATCGACGGCGACGTCCGGGTCCGTGCCATCCCGAAGGGCCATGTGGAGGACCGCCCGGCCTTCCGTCGCATTCACCCGCCGGCCGGAGAAGAGATCGTCGCGCCGGGCCGGCAGCTCCACCGCCTCGGCGAGGACAAGGAGTGCGTCGAGGGCCGTCCGGTCAATCTTCTCCTTGGAGACATCGACGACGAGGTCTTCGTGGCCGAACGAGA
>JAJECB010000165.1 GCA_022822245.1 Gammaproteobacteria bacterium | reverse complement strand
TGGCTGCACAACATCGAGGGCGAGGCGTACGCGGTGTCCCCGGCCTGCTTCGAGGCGTTCGCCGCCGGGCGCGACCTCGCCGCGGCCACCGTCCGCAACCGCGTGGTCCGGCTCGGGCGCCACCGCCAGCGCGCGTCTCCTTCGGGCGCGGCCAACGTATTCCGCGCCGTGCTCGCCGACGGGAGCCGCGTCAAGGGCATGGTGTTTCCCGGGGAGCTCATGTGGGACGACAATCCGCCGCCCCGCGCGAACGCCTCGCTCGCCGGCAAGGGCCGGTGACCGGCCCTCCTTCCCCTACCGGACGCGCCCTCGCACCGCCGCCCCGCGCCGCCTGCGGGCCGTTGCCCACCTCGCCCGCGCGGTCCCGCGGCGACCGCGCACCCACGCGGCCGGGGAATCAGCCCGATGCCGGCGGGGCGCCCGCGATAGGGATCGAAGCCCGCAAGGGCCGAGACCCGGCCCCGCCGGGGCTCGGTGCGAAGCACGAGAGCCCGGCCCGAAGGGATCGCCCCTCCCCAAATGCATCCGTACCGTCAGGCCGTGGAGCCCTCCAGTCTTCCAAATGGGGCCGATGTGGACGGTGCGCTTCCTCTGCTTTCCCGGCGGACCATATCTATTGATTTTTCACTCTGGATACGGTGATTCGTGCCTTGCCGCGGTTATTTGAGTAGAACCGGTCGATCCCGGTGGGACAAATCGGGCAGAGCAGGTCGTTCACATAGACGTAGAGTATGCCGCTGCGCTCAGCCTTGACCAAACCACCACTGCCTATAGCAAAAGGCCCGCCGGTGGGGCTGCCGATACTGCCGAGCAGCACCATCCAGTTCTCGTTCGGCGCGCGACGCCAATGCGCGGCGGCCCTCATGAAGGCATTCGGCTCAACCCCCTCGTCCAGACCACCCGGCCCCGCAGGCAGCGTCCGGTCGAACCAATCGCCGGCATTGCGCTTGTCGCAACGGTCGGTATTGCTGAGCGCCACCACGTCAAGCTGGTAGGACTTGCCCTTTTCGAGCACCACCGGAGCGCGCTGATAGACGGAGCGCGTGTCGAAATTGAACTGCTTCGATTCTCCCAGGTTCAGCAGCACTGCAGCCGAGGGAGGACTGTCGCATGCGACGACCTTGTCCTTGTCAGCCGTGGGACCGAATTCGTCCCAGGCCAGCCAAACCAGCAACCCCGCGAGCACGATGATGGTCAGACAGCCAACGTACTCCTCGAACTTCCGGTGCAGCCAGAGGGCGAACCGGTTGGTGCGGATCCTGCGGGCCAATCGACTCAACCAAGTGGCGCCGCCCGGCGGGGCCGCGGCCGGTGTGCCCCAGGGGTAGTCGGCCCGCCACGCGCCAAGAGCGGTATAGTTGGTCTTCCTCTTCAACCACCTGCGGGTTCCCAGCAACAGCGCAAGTACCACCACGAAGCTGCACAACCACCCCCAATGAGCCTCCAAGGCGGCCACCGTGCTGTCCAGCATGTCGGGGACAATCCAGTACACCAGATCCGCCACCCAGCCCGGGCTGCAGGCCTCGGCGGTGCAATCGACTACGGTGATGTCGGCGAGGTTCTTGGCGACCATCAGGTAGAACAACGTGGTCAGCACGAACACGTAGTACAGCATTCTCCGGCACCACTTGTAGTCGTCCAGCACGTTCAGAGTCGCCTGAGCGGCCTTGCGTTTGCGTGGTGTAGAGGCGACGGTATCGATCTCAACGAATGCCAGCGGCAGGTTCGATGGCGCATAACCTTGCGTGCACGCCTTGATTCGTTCGACCACGCTCTCGTGGATCTTCGGCGTCCCGATCCCGGCCTCCTTGCAGATTTCGCCGACGTCACGGGGCTTATAACGGTAGTAGGCGCCGATCCCGGATCGCGAGTCGTACAGCTTGTCGTAGGGACTGGCCTGATCGCGGATCTCGTTACGATGAGCCGGCAGAAAACACAATCTGTCTCCTTTCGGCAGGGCCCCCAGCTTCTCCATCATCCAATCGAGCGAAATCAACGCGAGCCCATCCTTGGGGTAGCCCCCGCCGACGTTGGAGTGGGCCCCGGCAAACCAGACCTGCTCCGGGACGGTACCGTCGGACGGGTTTTCCCACATCACCGGATGGAAGGTGTGGCGCTCATCATCGATCGAAAGCGCGTGATAAGCGTACTCCACATTGTTGGGTGGACCCCGGTCGTGGAACTTGATCCGGAAGACCTTGTCCAGCGCCTCGGTGAGCTCATCGAAGGGCAGACCTACCGCATCGACGGTGTCCCATACTCCTACGAACTTGATTGGGACGTCATGGCTGCCGTTGCTATCTGCGACACCGAATTTGCTCTTGAAGTTGCCGGCCTCCGGGTAGTCCGCCTTACGGCGGGCGCGGCGATAGTGGCGGTAGGCATCTTTGACCCGATCGTCTATCCACTTGTCGTTCTGGCCCGTTCGGTCGACCACCCCGCATCGGTTGATGAGCCCGCCCAGTGAGCGCACCGTGAATGCGCCCCGGCTGAACCCGAACAGGTAGATCCGGTCGCCTGTCTCGTAGTTCCTCACGAGGAAGGTGTAGAGCTCCCGGATGTTGCGGCTCAGCCCGTAGCCGAACGCACCACCCAAGGCGCGAGCGAACTTGAAGTCCTCGGTGCCTACGCCATCATCGTAGAAGGCGACCTGGTTCGATGCAGGGGTCCGATCGAGCGCTTGGAACAATCGCCAGACATTGGTTCCCCGGCCCTTGCCGCCGCGATTGCCGGTGCCGTCCGAACACAAAACGATGCTCTTGGCCATGGTTGAGGCTCCCTTGCAGATTCGACCCGGAACTCCGGATAAGACAGATGCAGCTCACCTCCGGTGAGGTCGAGTGATTGTCGGTTCCTCCCTGAGCCAGTCATTTTGACGATGTCGACCGGCCGACGATAGCGGCCTCGTGGGAGACGTCGAGAGGGACGGTGACGATTGGCGGGAGGGGGGTGGTTCATGAGCACGGTCCGCATGTTGAGCGGGACTTCGCGGTTCGGTGCGAACGGGCCCTGGAGCGCTCGGCGGGTTGCTCCCTGGCTTCCCGGAGTCGATAGCTTTCGCCGTCGAGCTGGAGGATCTCGGATCGATGGGTGAGGCGGTCGACGAGGGCGGCCACGCAGGCGACGAAGGAGAACATCCTCGACGACCAGACCGTCACCGGCCAAGGGGAACTTCGCCTCGCTCGCGCGGCCGTGATCACCCGGGACGCCGATGTCGAATCGCGTGACATGACTTCAGCCACCCGGCCATGGAATCCGTACCGACAGGCTGTGGAACGGTGCGCGGACAGGATTGGTAGGCACCCGCTGTGAAAGGTGATGGTTCTCCGCGCATGCTGGCCGCAATTGGGCGACCGGACGGCCCCACGGCCTGACGGAAGGCTCGCCGGCAAGGGATCGAAGAAGCCGTCCATGGATCACAGCCCGAGCTGCGCATGGGAACCGATGCGGACAAGCTCCAGCGCATCGGACCCGTGCTTGCGGTACACGAGCACGAGGTCGGGCCGCAGATGGCAGTCGCGGCAGTCCACATACCGGCCCTTCATCGGATGGTCGACGTCACGGGCGGGAAGCGGCGCGTCGGCGACCAGCAACTCGAGAGCGGCAAGCAGCGTCTCGTCCAGGTGGCTGCCGTGCGCGCCTCGCTTGACGCGCCTGAAGTCGCGCCGGAACTGCGCCGTGCGCCTGACCGACCGCACGCGCCGGCTGCCCTGCCGCCCCGATTCTTAGTCGTCCCGGTTGAGCTCGGCTATCGCCTCGGCCGGGGTGCCGAGCTCGACGACCTCGCCCCGCCGCGCCGCCTCGATGGCTTCGACGGTGGTCGGATTCGGCACCAGCGCCCCGAAGTCCGGCCCGCATCCGGCGGCCGCCTGTTCGAGCACGATGCGGACCGTGTCATCGATCGTGAGGCCCTGCGCCTCAAGCTGCCTCGCGGCCTTGTCTCGGACGTGCCGTTCGACGTCCACGCGCACCGTGACTTTCATCATCGTCTCCCCGGAGGTGCTGCACCGGCCTGCTCGCGACCTTGAAGCGCCGTTATACGCCCGCGCCCGGCTACAGGAGCTTTGCGGTCACGTATGCGGCGACGATCGTCGCCACGATGAGGACGAACAGCTTGGCGCCGAACCATCGGTGGCTCCGCAACCCGGGACCGCCCGGCGCGTGCCTACGTCCGAATGACATGATCGCCTCCTGTCACCAGCCCGGACCCCCGGCCGCCTTCGTGCCGGCGCGCATCGCATTGTCGTCGAATCGCCGCGCTCCCGCCATCCGCTTCGCAAGCTCCGGGCCGAGACGGAGATCCCCATGCGACGGCTGCGCGACGCCGAAGGCGTCCGTCGCCATCGCCGGGAATATCATCGCGACGATCGTCATGTTCCGGACCACTGGCCCGCTCACTCGAGAAGTGCCCATGTGGGAGACCAAGGAGACGCTGGAAAGCGGGCAGCGCATCGACCGCATGTGGTGGGCGGCCGTCAAGGTCGGCGCCATCGTCGCGGCGAGCGTGCTGCTGGCCCTCGCGATCGCGTTCGCATTCCTCTAACCCCGCCCTCGGGCGGGCCTCCACCCGGAGGGCCGCCCGAGACCTCATCCGGGAACGAGGAGGCTTCTACGGCTCCATCCACCGACCCACGCGAGCACCCGCGGGTGATCCCGCAGAAGGTGACCGGGCACGGGTTCGATCAGGACCCCAACGGAGCCACGGGCATCAAGGGAACGCGCCGTCTTCGATCGGGCGCGGGAACGAGGGGACGAAGGCTCTTCGGTGGTCGGGACGGTCGCAGAAAGCGGCAGGGGGCGGCAGGCAAGCTTTTCACTTTTGCGGTACGAATTGTGGTACGAATTCTGTAACTTATTGATTTTCAGGGATTTTTGGCGGAGAGGGAGGGATTCGAACCCTCGGTACGCTATTCACGCACACACACTTTCCAGGCGTGCTCCTTCGACCGCTCGGACACCTCTCCACGGCTCCGGTATGATGCCACAACTCACTTTCGGCGCGGGATCGCGGCACCCTCCGATGTTCGAACTCGATCGCGAGCGGCTGGATCTCCAGGCGCGGGCGCGGGCCTTCGCCGCCGAGGTCGCCGCTCCCCGCGCGGCCGAGACGGATCGGAGCGAGGCCTACCCCTGGGACACGGTGGAGGCGCTCCGCGACGCCGGGTTCATGGGCATGACCATCCCCGCGGACTACGGCGGCCGGGGGCGGGACTACCTCGACGCGGTGCTCGTTATCGAGCAGATGGCGGGTGCGTGCGGCGTCACCGGGCGCATCGTGGTGGAAGCGAACATGGGTGCCATCGGGGCGGTCATGCGCTACGGCTCGAAGGAGCAGAAGCGCCTCGCGGCGGACCTCGTCCTCGGCGGGGACAAGCCCGCCATCTGCATTACCGAGCCCGACGCGGGGAGCGCGGCGACGGAGATGACGACCCGGGCCGACCGCCGGGGCGACGTCTACGTCCTCAACGGCCGCAAGCACTGGATCACGGGCGGCGGGGTCTCGAAGCTCCACCTCATCTTCGCCCGCGTCCACGAGGACGGCGAGCCGCTCGGCATCGGCGGGTTCCTCGCCGTCCGGGGCGAGTCGCCGGGGCTCGTGGTCGGCGCCCGCGAGCCCGCGATGGGGCTTCGCGGGATCCCGGAGACCGAGATCCGGTTCGAGGACCTCGAGGTGCCGGCGTCGATGGCCCTCATCCCTCCCGAGGGCCTCGCCCGGGGGTTCGCGGGGCTCATGAACGCCTACAACGGCCAGCGGGTCGGCGCCGGCACCGTCGCCCTCGGCCTCGCCCAGGGGGCGTACGAGCACGCCCTCGACCATGCGCGCGAGCGCGAGCAGTTCGGTCGGCCCATCTGCGAGTTCCAGGGGATCCAGTGGATGCTCGTCGACATGAACACCCGCATCGAGGCGGCCCGGCTCCTCCTTTACCGGGCAGCCGCGAGCGCGCGCGGGGAGAGCAGCTTCCCCGACCCGACGGAGGCCGCGCGGGCCAAGATCTTCGCCTCCGAGATGGCCATCGACGTGACCAACGACGCCCTCCAGGTGTTCGGCGCCGCCGGGTACTCCCGGAACCGGCCTCTCGAGCGCATGGTCCGGGACGCCCGCATGTTCACCATCGGGGGCGGGACGGCCCAGATCCTGCGGACCGTGGTCGCTTCGCGTATCCTGGACCGGAAGCTCCCCCAGACCCGCGACGGCTACGCGCGGATGAACCGCTGACCCCGGGGATGGAGGCAGGGCGGACCCCCGCCGGCCGGTGCCGGCGGGCTCGACGAAGCAGGCGCGAAGGCGGTTCATGAAGCGCTACTCGCTGTTCACCCTCACCCGGGAGGCGCTCCGCCGCCATCGCGGCTGGTCGGGCGCGTGG